>CALFYB010000414.1 GCA_937952995.1 uncultured Caulobacteraceae bacterium | reverse complement strand
GTCCGAGCTCGGCGTGGGCTCGTTCTTCTTCTTCAAGCTGCCGATCCCGAAGGCGCAGGCTGGTTTGCCAAGCTCAAGATCGCTGACCCCAGCCAGCTCGAGGGCCTGATGGACAAGGCCGCCTACGACGCCTTCCTCGCCTCGCTCTAACGCCACCCTTTGCGAACTGCCCCTTTTGGAGGCCTGCCCATGCGTTATCTGCCCTTAAGTCCCGCTGACCGTTCGGCCATGCTCGGCGTCATTGGCGCTGAGACCATTGATGACCTGTTCGTCGATGTGCCCCATGCGGCGCGGCGGGACCGGCCTGTCGACCTGCCGTTCCATCAGGGCGAGCTGGAGGTGGAGCGGGCGCTCTCGGCCATGGCCGGGCGCAACCGGACCGCAGGGCAGGGGCCGTTCTTCTGCGGGGCGGGGGCCTATCGCCACCATGTGCCCGCCACCGTCGACCACATCATTCAGCGCTCGGAGTTCTTGACCAGCTACACGCCCTATCAGCCGGAAATTGCTCAAGGCACCTTGCAATATCTGTTCGAGTTCCAGACGCAGGTCGCCGCCTTGACCGGCATGGATGTGGCCAATGCCTCCATGTATGACGGCTCCACCGCTACCGCAGAGGCTGTGATGATGGCAGCGAGGGTGACCCGGCGAGGCAAGGCTGTGCTGTCGGGCGGGGTGCATCCGCACTATGCCCGCACCGTCGAGACGCTGGCACAAGTCGCGGGCGTCGAGGTCCAGCGTCTAGAGGCGGCCATCGACGGCGAGGCCGCCGTGCTGGAGGCCATTGATGCGGGCACGGCCTGCGTCGTTGTCCAGACCCCGAACCTGTTCGGCACCGTCACCGACCTGACGGCTATCGCTGCGGCGGCTCAGGCCAAGGGGGCATTGCTGATCGTCGTGGTCACCGAGGTCGTGTCTCTGGGCCTGCTCAAGAGCCCCGGCGAGATGGGCGCGGACATTGTCGTGGCCGAGGGCCAGTCGATCGGCAACGCCCTGAACTTTGGCGGGCCCTATGTCGGCCTGTTTGCGGCCCGTGAAAAATATGTCCGCCAGATGCCGGGCAGGCTGTGCGGCGAGACGGTGGATGCTGACGGCCGACGCGGCTTTGTCCTGACCCTGTCGACCCGCGAGCAGCACATCCGCCGGGACAAGGCGACCTCGAACATCTGCACCAATTCGGGGCTCTGTGCCTTGGCTTTCACCATCCATATGAGCCTGCTCGGTGAGACTGGACTGCGCAAATTGGCTGCCGTCAACCATGCCAAGGCGCGAGAACTGCACGCTGCGCTGGCCGCCGTGCCGGGGGTCGAGATCCTGACCAAGCGGTTCTTCAACGAGTTTGCCATCCGGGTGCCGACCGATGCGGCGGCTCTAGTCGAGACCTTGGCTGGGCAGGGCATTTTGGCCGGTGTGCCGGTGTCGCGTCTGTCGCCTCGCGGGGGGATGGACGATGTGTTGCTGGTCTGCGCGACCGAAACCACCACCACGTCCGATATCGCGGCCCTTGCCGCAGCGCTGAAAGGGGCTTTCTAAGATGAGCATGAACTCTGTTGGCCGTCCGACCCGGCCTGCCTTGGTCGCCACCTTGCCCGGCGCTGTTCCCGCCACCCTCGGCGGTGGACGCGGCCTGTTGCAAGACGAGGCCCTGATCTTTGAACGCGACGGCTGGGACAGCAGCGGCGTCGATTTGCCTGAGCCGTCGCACGACGCGTCCGACCTCGGCGATCTTGTGCGCACCGCGCCCATCGGCTTGCCGGGGCTGAGCGAGCCAGAGGCGATGCGCCACTATGTGCGCCTCAGCCAAAAGAACCACGCCATTGATCTGGCGCTCTATCCGCTTGGCTCCTGCACCATGAAGCACAATCCGCGCCTCAATGAGAAGATGGCGCGCTTGCCCGGCTTTGCCGATGTCCATCCCTTGCAGCCCCAGTCGACGGTGCAGGGGGCGTTGGAGCTGATGGACCAGCTGGCCCACTGGCTGATGACCCTGACCGGCATGTCGGCCGTGGCCATGTCGCCCAAGGCGGGGGCGCACGGCGAGCTCTGCGGCCTGCTGGCCATCCGGGCGGCCCATGAGGCTCGCGGTGACGCCCGCAAGCGTGTGCTGGTGCCCACGTCAGCCCACGGCACCAACCCGGCCACGGCGGCTTTTGTCGGCTATGCGGTGGAGGAGATCGCCCAGACCGAAGACGGCCGGGTCGACATTGCCGATTTAGCGGCCAAGCTGGGACCGGACGTGGCCGCGATCATGGTCACCAATCCCAACACCTGCGGGCTGTTCGAGCGCGATGTGATCCAGATCGCCGAGCTGGTCC
>CALFYB010000413.1 GCA_937952995.1 uncultured Caulobacteraceae bacterium | reverse complement strand
ACGCTCTTCCGATCTAAACAACATCGGAAATGAAAACCAAACTTCAAAAGAACCTCCACCGTGGCAGCGATTTTAGCGACTTTCTCGCGGAGGAGGGAATCCGCCCGGATGTCGAGGTGCTCGCCCTCAAGCGCGTGGTGGCACTGGAACTCCAGCAAATCCTCGGGGTCAGATGGATGGAACCTGACCCTCGGTGATCGCCAATATCAATGGCTCGCCAGTACTTTGGCCAACAGCCGCGCCAGTTACAAATTCATCTTTCTGCACAATATCGTCGGGGGATTGGATGGCCAGATGCGGGGGGGCGTCGAAGCGGCACCCTATTTCGAATGGGGCGGAAAGAACCTCGATGGATCCAACGGTTTTGCCCAAAAGCGACCGACCATGGCCGCTCCAATCCATCAGTTACTGGTTCAAAATCATGTAACAGCGGTCTTTCATGGCCATGACCATCTCTATGCACGGCAAGTTTTAGACGGGATTGTCTATCAAGAGGTCCCACAGCCCAGCGCAAAGAATTTCAGTAGCGGGCCCAGTCTAGCCACTGACTATCACTATGCATCGGGCACCATTCTCAGCAGTTCCGGACATATGAGGGTGACCGTCACTCCTACGAGCGTAACCGCACGCTATGTTCGCTCTTGGCTACCCAAAGACGAAACTGCCTCACGCAAGAATGGCCAGATCGATGACACCTGGTCCGCAGCGCCCTTTAAGTACTGAACTAACCTAGATCCATCGTTCGTGTCCGTGGTCAGCAGATTCTGAATTCAGGCAATCGTTTTTAGCGTTCAGCGTGTCTCATCTTGGGTTGACGTTTGGACGGCGATTTTGCGGTGTCGTAAGCGCCAATGTCCGATGGTCTGGCGGTTAATATGGTTTCGTTGGACCAAGATATCGGATGCCCTGCCGAAGTAGGCATCCGCCGGGTTCACATTGCTTAGGCTCTCGTGATCGCCGTGATGGATGTAGGGTTTGATCAGGCGCTGATCTGGGCCTGAATGCCACCAGGCAGGACGTAGTTTTCAAGCGGCATCCCGTTCTTCAGGGATTGATGCCCGTGCGAGACCTTGCCCAGCGTCTGGTGAGCGGACAGATGCGACTGCTCAACAAGATTGATGATCTCGGCTTTATCAGTGGGCGGATGGCGAGTTCCTCGCATCCCTGTGTACGATCCTGCTTTTAAGCAGGAGGTTATCGAGCGTCAGATCGGCGACGACTTCCTTCTGGGCGGTCCCATCCTTGGCTGCAACTCCCGCCAGCCGACACCTACCAGCTTCAAGGGTGATCGGGTCGTGACCTCTCACGAGCTGGTAAGATCTAGGTTGCTTCTGTCGACGGTCTTTCACACTAAAATTGACGCTGGTCGCCAGCAGCATGGTGTGTGCGCCATCACGAGATAGCTTTTCCATGAGCACCACTGGGCCAATAGTCCTGGATCCGCACGTAGGATCGGGGGACCTTTAGGTCCGGGCCGAAACTTCGGTGAAGGCGCAAGCTGCATCGATCCCGAACACCCCGCAAGGTCGATTGAGGCTTAGTGCCCTCCCCCGACCCTAGCGGTCCATGCTCTAGACCGGAAAGTCGGCTGCGAGGCCAAGGCCTAAGAAGTTGGTGACCTCATCCGCCAATTGCCTAGGCGAGCGTGGGTCATTTTCGGGAACCCATTTGCGCAGGCGACTAAAGGCACCCGCGCTTATTTGGGCCAACATTAGGCTGTCACAGGGGCGGCAGGAGCCGTCGGCTAT
>CALFYB010000412.1 GCA_937952995.1 uncultured Caulobacteraceae bacterium | reverse complement strand
ATTTGAAAGCCGGATGCATCATGGTCAGGCCCATGAAGCCGCCGCGCACCTCGCCCCGCGCCAGCGCGCCATGCCGGACTATGCGGGGGCCTTGAACTATGGCTATCACCTCGACGCCGGTAAGTTTGCTGCGCTCTTGATGCGCCACGCGACCCAGCGATTGGGGGTGACCCGCATTGCTGCGGAGGTCACAGGCGTGGTGTCAACGCCTGAGGGCGATATTGCCGCGTTGGCATTGAGGGGCCATGAGGCTCTTCAGGGCGATCTCTTTATCGACTGCTCCGGCCAGGCCGCGATCCTCATCGGTGTTCACTATGGAGTCGATTGGATCGACCATTCGCACATCTCGTTTAATGACCGCGCCTTGGCCGTGCAGGTGCCGGTTGAGCCCGGTAGCCCTGTGGCCTCTCAGACCATCGGCACAGCCCACGAAGCCGGGTGGCTCTGGGATATAGGTCTGCCAACCCGCCGGGGTATTGGCTGCGTCTATAGTTCAAGTTTTATGAGCGATGAGCGGGCCGAGCAGGTCCTGTTCGACCATGTCAGGGCCCATGTCCCCGGTGCCGACCTTGCGACCCTTCGCCCGCGTAAACTGTCCTTCAAGACCGGCCATCGCGCCCAGTTTTGGCACCGCAACTGCTTGGCCATTGGTTTGTCAGCCGGGTTTATTGAGCCGCTCGAGGCGTCGGCCATTGTTCTGATCGAGCTGTCCCTGCGGGCGCTGACCGACAATTTCCCGCAGCGCCGAGAGACGATGGATATTATCGGGGCAAGGTTCAACGCATTGTTCTCCTATCGCTGGAGCCGGATCCTTGAATTTCTCAAATTGCACTATGTGTTGAGCCGCCGAGAGGAACCCTATTGGCGCGCTCAACGGACGACGGAGACCTTGCCCCAGCAACTGATCGAGAACCTCACCCTCTGGCGCGACCAACCGCCATCGACCTGGGACCTGCCGCAGGTGGATGAGATTTTTCCAGCCGCCAGCCAGCACTATGTCCTCTATGGCATGGGTTTCCCGTCTCCAAAGACAGACGCTTCGCCTTCGCCGGGGGCAGTGGCCCGTCTGGCCGAAGTGGCTCAGCGTGCCCGCGCCTTAACCTCGTCCCTCCCCGCCAACCGTGACTATTTCCGCGCCCTCGCCGAGCAGGCTCAGGTGCAGCAGTCCCCCAGAGACCTTGCCCGATCATGAGCCAGCATCAGATTCTCAACAGCGCTGACCATCTCAATCTTCGCGTCCATACCGAGGCGGGCTCTGCCTATGGCGACGATGTCATGGCCTGCATCACGGTGCCGCTCGAATTTCGCCAGGTGCAGGGGCGGTTCCCGATTGTGTTCCGCCGCGACATTGAAACGGGAAAACTGTCGGCCCTGGCCCTGATGGGTTTTGAAAACGGCGAAAACCTGTTCTTTGGCCGAGGTCAAGACGATGGCGGATATCGCCCGCTCGCCCTCGCCATCCACCCGTTCTTGATTGGCCGGCGTGCGAGCGAAGGCGGTGAGGCGCAGGTCCATATCGACATGGGCCATCCGCGCATCTCGACCAACGGTGAGGGAATCCGGGTCTTTGATGAGGAAGGCCGCCCCACGCCCTATCTGGACTCCATCGCTGAAAAGCTCGGAGATCTGGACTATGGATATCGGCAAAGCGCGGGTTTCTTTTCGGCGCTTGAGGCCTATGGATTGGTCGAGCCTTTTTCGTTCGATGTGACCTTGGATGATGGCTCCAAACAGTCATTGGTCGGGTTCCAGACGATCAATGAAGATCGCTTGGCTGCGCTGGATGCGGCGGCTTTGCATCACCTGCATACCGAGGGCCATCTGCTTCCAATCTTCATGGTCTTGGCCTCGCTGACGCAGTTTGGCGAACTGGTTGCCCGCAAGAAGGCGCGGATCGCCGGTGGCTAAGCCAGAGACATCATTCCTTGCGGCGCTGAATCCCGTTGAGGAGCGCGAGGCGGCCGATCCGGCGGCGCTTGATGCCCTCTTGCGCGGCGCACGTACCCCGTTTGTGATCCGGGGTCTGGTTGCCGATTGGCCTATGGTTCAGGCGGGCCTTAAGTCGAACCGTGAGACGCGGGACTATCTGGTCAAGCGCGCTCGGCCCGTGCCCTTTGCCGTCTCTATTGCACCGCCAAGCCAAGAGGGCCGCCTGTTCTATGACGGGGCCATGGAGATGAACTTCCGTATGGCCCGTGGTCAGTTGGCGGACATTTTCAGCGGCATTGACGACAATGAGGATCGTGTCGATCCGCCTACCGTCTATTTGGGATCGATAGATGTGCCCTCTCATTTTGACCGGGTGGCGGAAGAAAACCGGCTCGATCTTGGCGCGCGGGATCCCGTCATTAGCCTTTGGATTGGCACGCGCACCCGCATTGCCGCCCACAATGATTTTCCGGACAATCTGGCTTGCTGTGTGGCGGGTCGTCGCCGGTTCACGCTCTTCCCTCCCGAGCAGTTCGCCAACCTCTATCTTGGCCCCATCGACAATACTCCTGCAGGGCGGGCGGTCAGCATGGTCGACTTCCATGACCCTGATCTTGACGCCTATCCGAACTTTTCCGAGGCGCTCCGCCATGCGCAGGTCGTCGAGCTTGAGCCAGGTGATGCGGTGTTTATTCCCTCCATGTGGTGGCACCATGTCGAGGGCTTGGCCCCGTTCAATATCTTGCAGAACTATTGGTGGCGCGACACGCCGCGTTTCCTTGGCCAGCCCCAAGATGCGCTCAACCATGCCATCCTCTCTATCCGCGATCTCCCCGCCGAAGACCGGGCCATCTGGCGCGACCTTTTTGACCATTTCGTCTTCGATAGCGGACCAGCCGCCAA
>CALFYB010000411.1 GCA_937952995.1 uncultured Caulobacteraceae bacterium | reverse complement strand
AATACCTTTGGTCTTGAGGTCGTTGGCGCTGATGTGGTTCATGGCAAGGAATTCAAAGTGCGAACATTCGTATGATGAATCGTACGCTAAACATCACTTTTCAGCAAACTGCGCTGTTATCCAATCACCGACCATCCCGCGTGCCGGTTGACCTTGTTGTTCTCATACTCCCACACGGTGCCGCAGCGCTCGCACACATATTTGGTGATGGTCACCGAGCCGTGGCGGTGGGCCACCATGCGGTTGGTGCCCTGCACCAGTTCGGGGTGGCCCTTGGCGCGGCGCCAGTTTTGCTGCACGCCGGCGCAGGATTCGCACAGGGTGGAAGCGGTGGTGGCGGGCTGGGGAATGGTGTCGTCGGTCATGGGGCGTTTTTACGGAATTTAGGAGTTGGCCCTATTGGAACACGCGGTCTGGCGCGCGCCGGCGTCCTCAGGGCGCCACGGGCAACAGGCGCATGGCCAGTCTCATGGCCTTGCCACCGGGCTGATTGTTGCGACGGTGGGCGGCAAAGGCGATGAGTTGCCCCATCTCAAAACGCCAATCCCCGCCGAGACGGATAGAATCCACCCCAGCGGTTGCGGCTTCGAGCCATGCACGGATATCTCTCTGGCTCATCGCCACGAGGATCGACTGCTTGTTAGGGTAATATCGATAGAGGGTGGCGATGTTGATCCCAGCCGCCTCAGCAATACGATTGGTGGTCAGAGCGTCATAGCCCCGCGCCGCCAACAGCTGCCCGGTTGCATCCAGAATACGGGATACCGTCTCTTTCCCCTTTGCCCGGGGGGGATTGGTCTGAATGCGGTTGTCAAACGATAGGGACATTGGGTCGATAGCTCGGTCGGAAGGAGCCGGTTCACGGAACATGTCCATGGCCGCGACAAGGGTAAGAGGTAGATTGCTCACTAACTCGCCCGTCCGCAATCTTCTGGAGACAAATATCTCAAAATAAGTCCGCGCGCAGCCGACGCGACCGAGCTAAGAGGATCGATCCAGTCTAACCTCAAACCACCACCGGCAACTGCTCCAAGCCTCGGAAGAACGGCAAGAGCCGCCACTCTGCGGGGCTGTCCGGATCGGCCAGCCGCATGTCAGGGAACCGTTCAAACAGCTTGGTCAGCGCGATCTGGGCTTCCAGCCGCGCTAAGGGGGCCCCGATGCAGATATGGGCCCCGCCGCCGAACGCGACGTGGGGCGCTTTCTTGCGGGTGATGTTGAACCGGTCAGGGTCCTCGAACACATCCGGATCGCGATTGGCGGCCCGCAGCGAGACCAGCATCGATTGGCTGTTGCGGACTGGGCAGCCGCGCACCTCCATATCGCGCGAGGCGATGCGGCCGGTAATGTCGACCGGCGGATCAAAGCGCAAGATCTCCTCGACGGCCGCCCCAATCAAGGACGGATCAGCCTTCAGCTTATCCAGTTCGCCCGGATTGAGCATGAACAGGCGCACGCCATTGCCGATCAGATCGGTCGTGGTCAGGTTGCCACCGACCAGCAGGGCCGACAGGTTGATGATCAGATCGACATCATCAATCTCAGCCCCCTCGGCCTGAAGGGTGACCATGTCACTAAAGAGATCGTCCTGCGGGTTGGCCCGGCGCTCTTCCATCAAGGCATTCATATAGAGGCTCAAGGCCTCCGAGCAGCGGGTCATCTCGGCGGTCTGGGCCTCAGTCCGAACCGGATTGAGGGTCTGGATGATGCCCTCGGACCAGGTGCGGAACTCAGCGAGCATCCCATGCTCGACGCCCAAGATCGCGGCAATGACATCAATCGGGATCGGCAGGGCGAAATCGGCCATCAGGTCGAAGGATTTGCGATCCCCAATCCGGTCCAGCGTCTCATCGACAATGCGCTCGACCTCGGGCCGGAACTTGGCGACCCGCTTATAGAGGGCTTGGGCCAAAGGACCGCGCACGCGGGCATGGTCGGGATTGTCCATGGTCAGGATCGACTGACGAGGCCGACCCTTTATCGGGTCAACGGGCTGATCCAGTGCCCGCCGGGTCAGGACGGCCGCCTCTTCGGCATGCTCCGCCCCGCGCCAGAGGGTCAGGTCGGTGACGATAGCCCGCACATCCTCGTGCTTGCTGATGAAGAAGACGCCGGCCATGTCATCACGCATGACCGGATGCTCCTCACGCAATTTGTTGAGGATGGCATAGGGATCGGCGCGGAAAACCGGATTAAGCGGCGTCAAGGTCAAGACGAGCGGCGGTGCATCATCAGCCAAAGCGGTATCTCCCCAGCGCGTCACAATGCGAGCCGTTCTGTAGAGCTTATATAGGCAGCCCAGTCCGCAGCGAAAGGCCCATTCCCGGGACAAGGCAATCCGCATTTGACAGGCCCGTCCAACCGGGCGGACATAGACCCCTTAAACCTAAAGAGCCCATCCATGACCGCCACCAAACCCCTCCCCACCCCCGAAGAGCGCCAAGCC
>CALFYB010000410.1 GCA_937952995.1 uncultured Caulobacteraceae bacterium | reverse complement strand
CTTGCGATAAGCGTTTCCGATATGAAGGCCGAATTGCCCCAAACCAGGTTCAGACAACCCTCGGGCAACCCTGCTTCTTGCAGGAAGCGCGCGATGGCCAGGCAGGCCGAAGGCGCCTCTGCCGGACCCTTCAGGATCATGGTGCAGCCCGAGGCCAATGCCGCAGCCACCTTGCGGACGGCTTGGCTTAGGGGGAAGTTCCACGGCGTGATGGCAAGGCAGACGCCGACCGGCTCGCGCACCACCAGTTGCTGCACCGATGGGTTGCGCGCGGGGACGATTCGTCCGTAAATCCGCCGCCCTTCTTCGGCATGCCAATCGACATGGTCGGCCGAGGCGTGCACTTCGGACAGCGCTTCGGCCAGAGGCTTACCCTCGTCCAGCGTGATCCAGCGGGCGATCCGGGTGTCGTTCTGCCGCAGAAGGTTGGCAAAGCGGCGCAGGATAGCGCTGCGATCCATCGGGGAACGGTGCCGCCACAGCGCGAAGGCTGATTCGGCAGAGCGCACCGCAAGATCCAGATCCTGCGCCGTCGCCTGGGGAATACGCCCGATCTGAAGCCCGGTTGCGGGGTTGGTAACTGCCCGGTCGGCCTCGCCCTCGGGCGCGCTCCATTCCGGCCCGATCAGATGCCGGATCACTGGATAAGTCATATCATTCATAGCTTTATTCCCTGATTTTCCGCGCCATCCGCGATTCCTTAGTGACAGCGGAGCAAGGTAGGCGGCACCCTTATTCCGCTATGCGGAATAATATTCCGCACTATTGACGCCGACCTTAGCTTGCGCTTAATTGGGTTTCAAGACGCGGCAGGGGAGGTACTGATGCGGCCAAGAAAGGAACGCGACGAGGATGACGGGCAGGACCGCGACTTCGTGACCGCCCTAGCGCGCGGGCTGGAACTGCTTCGGGCCTTTGGGCGTGAAGGCGAGTCGCTGGGCAACCGCGACTTTGCCGAACGGACAGGGATGTCGAAATCTACCGTTTCGCGGCTGACTTACACACTGCAAAAGCTGGAATACCTGTCCTACAACCCCGACACAGCGCGCTATCAACTGGCCCCGCCTGTGCTCTCTCTTGGCTTCTCCTGCCTGGCCGGAATGCCGCTGCGGCAGCTGGCCAATCCCCTGATGCAAGCGGTGGCCGAGGCGACGACTTTGCCCGTGGCGATGGCGGGCCGCGACCGCCTGTCGATGGTCTATCTGGATCGGTGCCGGGGCACCAATGCGGTGGCACTGAACATCGAGGTCGGCGCGCATATCAAACTGGCCACGACGGCCATGGGCCGCGCCTATCTCGCTGCCATGGACGACGACGCCCGTGCCGCCGCCATGGAGGACATCCGGCAGGACGAGGGCGCCAACTGGCCAGTGGTGCAACGCGGCATCGAGGACGCGGTGGAAAGCTATCACGCCCGGGGTTTTTGCACGTCCATCGCCGAATGGCGCCCGGATGTCGCGGCAGTTGCCGTGCCATTCAAGCCCCGCGACGGTTCACCCATGGTGGCCTTCAACTGTGGCGGTTCCGCCCAAACCCTGACGCGCGACCATGTCGAGAACGACCTCGCACCGCGCCTGACTGACCTTGTCCGCCGCCTTGCGGCGATTGCTCCTTGAAAGCGAAGACCATGGCCCTTGATCCCGAGACCCTCGCCCAGTTCCTCGAAGCGCTTGACCGCTTCGTCAAGGATCGCCTGATCCCGAACGAGGCCCGCGTGGCCGATGACGACGCCATCCCGCCGGCCCTTGTGCAGGAAATCCGCGAGATGGGCCTGTTCGGCATGGCCATCCCCGAGGAGTATGGCGGCCTTGGTCTGTCGATGGCCGAAGAGGTGCAGGCAGCTTTCATCCTGGGCCAGACCTCTCCGGTGTTCCGGTCCTTGGTTGGCACCAACAACGGCATCGGCTCTCAGGGCATCATCATAGACGGCACGGCCGAGCAGAAGGCGCGTTATCTGCCTGCGCTGGCCTCGGGTGAGATGATCGCCTCCTTTGCCCTGACCGAGCCAGAGGCCGGATCGGACAGCGGTTCGGTCCAGACCCGCGCCATTCGCGACGGTGATGTCTATGTGCTCAATGGGGCCAAGCGTTACATCACCAACGCCAATAAGGCGGGCCTGTTCACGGTCATGGCCCGCAGCAATCCCGACATTAAGGGCGGCGGCGGCGTCTCGGCGCTCTTGGTCCCGCGCGACCTGCCCGGCATCACCATCGGCAAGCCCGAGAAGAAGATGGGCCAGCAAGGGGCTCACATCTGCGACGTGACCTTCGACAATGTCCGCGTGCCCGTCGAGAACCGTCTTGGGGCCGAGGGCGAAGGGTTTAAGGTCGCCATGCAGGTTCTGGACCGTGGGCGCCTGCATATTGCGGCGGTCTGCGTGGGTGTGGCTGAGCGTCTGTTGCGTGACTGCGTGGCCTATGCGGCCGAGCGCAAGCAGTTCGGCCAGCCCATCGCTAACTTCCAGCTGGTCCAAGGTATGATCGCTGACTGCAAGACCGAAGCCCTCGCGGCTAAGGCCTTGGTGCTGGACGCTGCCCGTCAACGCGACGCAGGCGTCAATGTCACGCTCGAAGCCGCTGCGGCCAAGTACTATGCCTCTGAGATGGTTGGCCGGGTTGCTGACCGGGCCGTGCAGATCTTTGGCGGCGCAGGCTATGTCGCCGACTACGGCATCGAGCGCCTGTACCGTGACGTACGCATCTTCCGAATCTATGAGGGCACCAGCCAGATCCAGCAGGTGATCATTGCGCGCGAAACCATGAAGCGGGGCGGCTAATCCCCCTACCCCGGCTTCGCCGGTACTTCCCCCAGAGGGGGAAGATCTAAGAAGAGCAAATCTTCCCCCTCTGGGGGAAGTGGCCCAAAGGGCCGAAGGGGGACTTGTTTTAAGAAAGTCCCCCTCACCCAACCCTCTCCCCCAAGGGGGCGAGGGCTCCACCGTTCTTAGCCCTCTCCCTGTGGGAGAGGGTTGGGTGAGGGCCTCGTTTACCTATTCAGCCTCATCACCCAAATCCTCAGCCACGATCTCGACGATCGGCGCAGGTTTGCGGTCCGTGTCCAAAATCATGCGCAACCGGTAGACGCCTTTGAAGGCTTCAGGGTCAGCCTGCTTGCCGTGGCGGGTGATGACCAGCTTGCCTTGGCGAGCCAGACCGACCGCCGTGGCCCGCACCTGCCCCAGCATGCGCCGCCAGCCCTCAGGCTCGAGCGCCTTGGCGACGGCGGCCGGATCAATGGATTTACCCTCTCCCACCAACGCCAATTGGGCAAAGATCGTCTCTTCGATGGGCGAGGTCACGGGCGGTCGTCCTTAATAGGTTTGCAGCGATACCCTTAGGCCAATAGCCAGAGCATCGCCCAGAGACGAATCGCCGCCGGGATGGATGATGTACTGCAGGTCCGGCTGCAGCGCCAAGTAGGGCGTGATTTGGGCCGCATAGGTCAGCTCAAAAGCCAATTCGCCAGACTTCAGCGGAACGCCGCCCAGCGCCGAAGCCGCGCGGGCCTTGTCGCTGATCCCGGCATAGGCAAAGGCAAGACCGATCTTGTCGTCAGGCCTTGCCGCAAACAGTCCGTCATGAGTTACGCCGCCGCCGACATAGTTGGCGACATAGGAGGAGGCATCGTCGACCTTTGCGACCCTGATCCAACCGCTGGACCTATCGAGGAAGGGCAGGGGGGCCTCGACCAGTCCATAGGCACCGGTTTGGCCAGTCACCATATCGGTGGCGAAGGGATCAAGCGGGCTAAAGTCTGCTGTATGATGCCACACACCCGCCGACCAATGGATGCCGTTAGCGCTGGTCCAGTCGCCCTGCGCGATGGCCATCACCCCATCATCCTTGTTGTGCGTCACAGCGGCGAAGGCGAGCGGGTGGTCGATATCGCGCGGAGTGCCATTGAAGACGGCTGCGGTGAAGCGGCTGTTCTCGGTCGGAGTCATCTGCAACTCGACACCGGCTGTGCCGTTCGGCCAAACGGGCGCGGCATTGGGACCAGCTCCGGAAAGCTCTGGACCCACACCATGCGAGCTGTTGATAAATAGGCCCGGGGTCTCGTTAGCATCGAAGTCAGCATTGAGGTCGATGATCCCGACCTTGATTGCTGTGGTCGGCGTAATCTGGCGACGAACCCACGCCTCGAACAGGTGGGTCGCGCCGTCCCCTTCAATATTGGTCGCGGTTTGCACGTCGCCGAGCAGGGCGCTGAGGCTGTGGCCGTCGGTCGCGAGCACATGTAGGTTCGCGCTCCAGCCGTCATGGCCAACCGCTGCGCCGTCAAAATCGAAGATCAGGTCAGCGGTGTTGATAACCACGCCGCCACGCTTGAGGCCGCCGGAAGTGTTCTGCCAAAGGTCGGTGGTGGTTGTGCCAACGAAGCTGACCGCTTTGGGGGCTTGAGCGACCTCAGCATGAGCCATGAGCGCGGAGCTGCTCAACGCAATAGCGGTCGCTAACTGGATAATCGTCTTCATTCGTTCCCCCGAACCCATACTCTGCCCCATCACACTCGAGCGCACAGGGACATAGCAGGGACCACACTTTAGACAATCCGTACATATAACTATTGTAAGTCGGCTGGGGATTGTCCGACCGGTGCCTTGGTTACCGTTGGATCAAGCCGGGACGAAGGTGCAGGCATTCGGATCAAGGTCGATCGAAACCTGACGACCGACTGAGGGGCAAAGAGCGCTCGGCATTTTGGCTTGGAGCTCTAGGCCTTCATGGCCCTCGACTTGCAGTGTGATCCAACGGTCCGCTCCGGCAAATCGGCTTGAGCGGACCACAGCGGACAGCCCGCCCGTCTGCTCGACGTTCACCTTGATCGCCTCTGGTCGGATCAGGGCTACAGCCTGGCCATCGGCGAGACCTGCGGCGTTCAGGCGGCCCAAGCCGCTTGTGACCATTTCGCCTTTGATCGTCACGTCAACGGCATTGACGGGACCGAGCAGTCGGGCGGCGGCCAGCGAAACAGGATGCTGGTAACAGTTCTCAGGCGAGCCAGTTTGAAGGATCTTGCCTTGGTCCATCAGGGCAAGATGGTCGGCCATCATCAGGGCCTCTTCGGCGTCGTGGGTTACGATCAGGGCCGCTGTTCCCGCCTCGCGCAGGGCCTCAAGGGTGGCATCCCGCACCCCGGCCTTGAGGTGCGCATCAAGGCCCGAAAAGGGCTCATCGAGCAGGACCAGCGCCGGCTCACGAGCAAGGGCGCGGGCAAGGGCTATGCGCTGTTGCTCGCCGCCGGACAGGGCTTGGGGGAAGGCTTTTGCCCGATCAGCAAGGTGCACCCGTTGCAGCTGTTTCAGGGCTCGCTGTTGGCGCTCAGCAGGGTTTAGACGCTTAAGACCAAAGGCCACATTGTCTTCAACGGACATGTGAGGAAATAGCGCATAGTCTTGGAAAACAAAGCCAATATCGCGCTGTTCTGGCGGGGCGTGGAAGCGGGGTCCTGATAGGATGTGGTCCGTGGTGACGGTACCGCCATCAAGGGGCTCTAGCCCCGCAATCAGACGCAGGAGCGTGCTCTTGCCGCATCCAGATGGACCCAGCAGACAGGTGATCTTTCCCGCTTCAAGCGTCAGGCTGACGCCGTCAACAGCGGCCTTCGCGCCATAGAGCTTGCGGACATGATCAAGGGTCAAGGCGGTGGTCATGTCAGTCTATTCCCCTGGCCGCGACTGCATGATTTTGCGCGACAGGATGATGATGGGTAGGCTCGCGGTCAGCACGATCAGAAGGGTTGGCCAAGCCGCCTGAGCCAGACGCTCGTCGGAGGCGTAGCGATCGGCCAGAACGGCGAGCGTGTCAAAGTTAAAGGGCCGCAGGATCAAGGTTGCGGGCAGTTCTTTCAGGACATCGACAAAGACCAGCAGGGCGGCGGTCCAGAGGGCACCCTTGGCGATGGGCACATGGACCCGGCGCAAGGCTCCGGTCTCGGTCTCGCCGAGCGTTCGAGCGGCGCGGTCCATCGACGGGGTGACACGGGCCAGTCCCGCTTCAATGGGGCCAAGGGCCGAGGCCATCAAGCGCGCTGCATAGGCCAGAACCAGTAGACCCAAGGCCAGCGCCACGGTCTGGCTGCCCCCCGATCCTGCGCCGTGCCAGATCAGGCTGGCCGGTGCCAGAAGGCCGACGGCCATCACTGCACCCGGCGTGGCATAGCCAAGGCTGGCCAAGCGCTTAATCCGGTGGTTCTGGGGCGCGCCAAAGGCGATCACAGCGGCGAGGGCGACGGTGACCAAGGCCCCCGTGCCAGCGAGGCCAAAGGAGGTGATGGCCGCTTGGATCAGGCGGTCGGCCTCTGGCGCGGCGGAAAGGCCACGATAGGCGAGCCATCCGGCTGGGATCAGAAGGCCAAAGCTGATCAGCGACAGGCAAAATAGGCTCGCGCCCCAAGCGGCCCAGCCCTGAAGCGGCTCGGGCTCAAGCGGACGCCAGCGGGCACTGTTGGCCCCAAAGGACTGACCTTGCCGCCCGGACCGTTCCAGCCAGAGCAGAACCGCTGCGACGGCGAGCAACAGGAGCGACAGGCGGGCCGCTGATCCGGGTGCGCCATAGACCGACCAAGCGCGGACAACGCCGGTGGTCAGGGTCTGGACTCCCAGAAAACTGACCGCGCCATAGTCGGCAAAGACCTCCATCAGGGCCAGCGCTGTTCCGGCAATGATGGCCGGGCGCGCCAGCGGCAGGGCGACCCGGGTGAAGGTCTCCCAAGGTGTACTGCCAAGGGTGCGAGAGGCTTCGAGCGCACAGACCGACTGGCTGATGAAGGCTGAGCGGGCCGTCAGATAGACATAAGGATAAAAGGCCATCGATAGGACGAACGCTGCTCCGGGCAGGCTGCGGATCTCCATCGGCCAAAAATCGCTGCCAAAACTGGCGCGCAGAGCCGTGCGGATGGGTCCCGCCACGTCGAGCAGATCCGCATAGCCATAGGCTAACGCAAAGGCTGGGGCCGCGAGGGGCAGGGCCAGCGCCCAACTGAACAGGCTACGGCCCGGAAAGCGATACATGACCACCAGCCAAGCGGCGCTCGTGCCCAGAACGGTAACGGCGACGGCGGTCAGGCTTCCGAGGGCGGCGGTGGTCAGGCCATATCGAAGGATCAGCGACAGCGGCATAGCGGTCGCTGATGGACGGGTTAGGGCCAGCCAGACAATGGCCAGCAGGGGGAGGATAGCCAATCCCGCCGCCAGCCACGCGCCGATCTTTAGGGCCGATGGCCCGGCAGGACGCGCGGTGGGAAGAGGGGCGGCGAGGTCCGTCACCTATCGCCAACCGGCCTGATCATAGACGCCTTGGGCCTGAGCCTGACGCTCGCCATAGACGGTCACCGACATCGGATCAGCCTTGAACTGCGCGATGGCGGCGACGTCGGGCGGGGAGGGCACGCCCTCAACAGCCGGATATTCGTGATTGGCCCCGGCAAAGATGGCTTGGGCCTCGTCACTGGCGAGATAGTCGAGGAACTTGATCGCCGCTGCCTTATTCGGCGCATGGGCCGCCAGACCGCCGCCGGAGACGTTGGTGTGGGTGCCGACACCGGCCTGCTCGGGGAAGGACAGGGCAACGCGCGCGGCAGCAGCCTTGTCTGCGGCTTCGGGCGAGGCGGCGAGGCGCAGATAATAGTAGGTGTTGGTCAGGGCCACTTGGCAGGCCGCGGCCTCAACCGCGCGGATCTGGTCAATATCGCCACCTTGCGGTGGACGGGCCATATTGGCGACCACACCCTTGGCCCAGGCCAGCGCCTTGGGTTCGCCCCAGTGCTCGATCAGGGCAGCCATCAGGGACAGGTTATAGACATTGTCGGACGACCGCACACAGACCTTGCCTTTAAAGCGGGGGCTGGCCAGAGCCTCGTAGGTCGCGACCTCTTCGGGTTTCACAGCCGCCTTGTCATAGGCAATGACGCGGGCGCGGCGGGTAAAGCCCCACCACAGGCCCTTGGGATCGCGCAGCGCGACCGGAATGCGCTTTTCGAGGGTCGGAGTCGTGACCGGCTGGAACAGGCCCGCGCTTTCGGCGCGCCAGAGGGCTCCGGCATCGGCCATCAGGATGACGTCGGCAGGCGAGGCCTCGCCTTCGGCCTTCATGCGCTCAACCAATTGATCGGGCTGCATTTCTAGGCGGTTGACCTTGATCCCCGTCGCCTTGGTGAAGCCGTCATAGACCAGCGTGTCTGCATCATAGTGCCGGGCTGTATAGATGTTCAGCGATCCAGCAGCGGCCTTGGCCGGTTCAGCCTGCTTGGCGGGGCTACAGGCGCTCACACCGAGGGTGGCAGCGGCCAGAAGGATCGGCAAGAGGCGCGACATGGCGGATTTCCTGACATTTCATCACCAAAGGAAGCTCGGCGACCTTCGTTCCTGTGTCAGTGCCATAGTTGCGAATGCCTCGCAATAGTAAAGGCCGCGGCGGTGGTTTTGTCGCAGGCCCTGTTTTCTTCCTAGTTTGAGCCTGTCGAAGCCCGTTCATCTCCTGATCCCCGCGTTCCCCGCGAAGGCGGGGAGAGGGGAGTGGATCTATCCCCCTCACCCAACCCTCTCCCCCAAGGGGGCGAGGGCCCAGAAGGTTGAAGCCCTCTCCCTGTGGGAGAGGGTTGGGTGAGGGCCTTGTTTGTTTTTAACCGCGTCATTGCGAGCGGAGCGAAGCAACCTAGGGGCTGACTCTAACTTGAAGTAATGTTCCCCTAGGTTGCTTCGGCGCAATGCGCCTCGCAATGACGCGG
>CALFYB010000409.1 GCA_937952995.1 uncultured Caulobacteraceae bacterium | reverse complement strand
GGCTGTGCCGGTACTTCCCCCAGATGGGGAAGATCTTGGAACCTTAAATCTTCCCCCTCTGGGGGAAGTGGCGCGAAGGGCCGAAGGGGGCCTTGTTTCCCCCTACAGCCTGAACTGTGCCGTGATGGTCTGGGGGCCGCGTTGGATGGTGATGCGCCAGACACTAGCCCCACTCTTAAGGGCCTCGGCGAGGTCGCGGGTCGAGCGGATTTGGCGACCATTCACCTCACGGATCAGGTCGCCGCGCTGGAAGCCAGCGCTGCCGGCATAGCTCTGAGCCGAGACCTTGGTCACCAGCACCCCTTCGCGGGCGATGAACGGATCAGCACCAAACTCATCGGCCACGGCCGGTGACAGGTTCACGACCGTGGCACCGTCCATAGGATGACGCCCTGCGAGCACCCGCTCGTCTCTGGCAGGGTCTGACGGGGGCGGAGCAACCTTTGCGTTGAGCGTGCGCAAAGCCCCCTCACGGCGCACTTGCAGCACCGCGACCTCGCCAGGCTTGCGGGTCCCGATGCGGTAGTTGATCGCGGCCTCGTCATTCACCGCCTGCCCATCAATGGCCAAGATCAGGTCGCCCTGCTTGACCCCTGCGCGCTCCGCCGGTCCGCCGGGGAAGATGTCGGCAATTAGCACGCCTTCGGGACGGTCAAGGCCAAGACTGCGGGCAATGTCGCTGGTGACGGCTTGAGTCTTGATGCCAAGCCACGGCCGGACGACCGAGCTGCGGCCTCCAAGCGCGCTCTCCACCACCTGCTTGACCATGGTTGCGGGAATAGCAAAGCCGATGCCCGAGCTAGAGCCTGAGCGCGAAAAGATCGCTGTATTGAGCCCGATCAGATCCCCGTCCATATCAACCAAGGCCCCGCCCGAATTGCCCGGATTGATCGCCGCATCGGTCTGGATGAAGAACGAATAGTCTGTAATGCCGACATCCGTACGGGCCAGAGCAGAGACAATACCGTTGGTCACGGTCTGACCGACCCCGAACGGATTGCCAATGGCCAGGACTAGATCGCCGACCAAGACAGGCTCGCGCTCATCGATGGCCAGAACGGGGAGCCTTTCGCCGTTGGTGTTAAGTCTCAGAACGGCAAGGTCAGACTTGGGATCGGCCAAAAGAACCTTGGCCGGAAACTCGCGCCGGTCAGCCAGCACGACCATGATCTCCTGCATGCCATCAATGACGTGGTTATTGGTCACGACAATGCCGTCCGAGCGGACCATCACGCCGGACCCCAGCGACTGCTCGACCCGTTCACGCGGGACGCCGCCGTCATTGAAAAAGTCCCAAAACGGGTCGACCCTTTGGCGCACCAGACGGCGGCTAAAGATGTTGACCACAGCCGGTGACGCCTTTTTGACCACGGGCGCGAAGGAGGTCTTGATGGAGCCTGCATCCCCCGGCACATGCCGCGTTGGCTCGGCCAACTGCACATCTGGCAGTACGGTCTGAAGCTCAGGTGAAACGGTCTGGGCCGTGGACCGGGCTTGCGGGTCAGAACAGGCCGCTAGCAGGACGAGGAGCGCGATGCAAAGGCGGTTGAGCTTCATGGGACACTGAACCTTAATCATAGGAACCGTTATGGTAACGGATTAGGCTACAATCAAGACCGGACCGTGGCTAAACCGGCTCCGGCTTGGCATAGCGCACCGCCGCCATCAGCGCCGTCAGGCAAAAT
Organism: uncultured Caulobacteraceae bacterium; assembly: GCA_937952995.1. GTDB lineage: Bacteria > Pseudomonadota > Alphaproteobacteria > Caulobacterales > Caulobacteraceae > CAISGS01. Next base: position 7,036 of record CALFYB010000409.1, on the reverse strand, counting down.
AGGGCCGCGACTACGAGGGGCAGCCCCGGTAGGCGAAGCGTCGCCTCGTGACGCAGCGCAAAGGCAAACAGCGACAGATAGAGCGCTGGACCAATAATGGATGAGATCCCCATCAGCGCCGAACTCGCCCCCTGCAAACGCCCCTGCTCCGACGGTTGAACCCGGCCGGACATCAGGCTTTGAACAGAAGGATTGATCAGACCACCCAGCCCGCCAACCAGCAGCCCGGCATAGAAAACGGCCGGCGTAGGCGCTACGGCATAGATCAAGAACGTCACGATCTGAGCCGCGATGCCGATGATCAATGCTCGCCTGGGGCCTAGGGCCTTCACCGCGCGGCCGACGACCAGCAACTGAACCACCACACTCAAGGCCCCAGTCGCGACCAACATGGTTGCCGCCTCGCGAGGTCCCCATCCATAACGGTGACCAACAAACAGCACAAAAATGCTCGGAAACACGACGTGCGCCATTTGGAATAGAAAGCTCACGCTCATCATTCCCACCAGACCGGGCTTTGAGCGCAGCAGATCCAACGACCCAACCGGATTGGCCTTGGCCCAATTCAAGCCCTTGGCGCGCTTTTCAGGCGGCAAGGACTCGGGCAGGACAAATAGGCCATAGAGCCAATTGACCAGCGCCAAGGCCGCAGAAAGATAGAACGGCCAGCGCAGATTATAGCCGCCGAGCCAGCCGCCAATCGCGGGCCCGACGATGAAGCCAATCCCAAAGGCCGCGCCCATCATGCCAAAGGCCTTAGCGCGGTCCTCCGGTTCGGTGACGTCAGCCACATAGGCATTCGCCGTCGAAAAACTTGCTGAGGTAATGCCGTTGATCACCCGACCGACATAGAGCCAAATCAGGTTCGGGGCCAAGGCCATGACAAGATAATCAATGCCAAGCCCAAAGATCGAGATCAGCAACACCGGGCGACGGCCAAACCGGTCTGAGAGCATGCCGAGGACCGGGCTACAGACAAACTGCATAAGGCCCCATGTCACCGTAAAGATCATCGTGTAGTCCGCAGCGACCGCCGTGTCACCGCCGACCATGTCACGGATGAGGTTGGGCAATACGGGGATCATCACCCCCATAGCGACAATATCAAGCACGGCCGTCGCGAAGATGAAGCGGACTGCAGCCTGCCGCTGCGGCTTAGAAACCGGCTGAACCAAGCACTGGCTCCTGTCGTCATGATGGAAGGTAGATACAAAAAACCCCCGGACTTGGCCGGGGGCTTAATGGAATGTCTTAGTCTTCGGCGTCGTAGGACACTTGGACAGGACCGGAGTCCTTGCCCTTTTCCGACGGGTCGCGATCAACAAACTCGATCACGGCCAGCGGTGCATTGTCACCGTAACGGAAGCCAGCCTTCAGGACGCGGATATAGCCGCCCTGACGCTCTTGGTACCGAGGGCCCAAGGTGGCGAAAAGCTTGCCGACCTGTTCAACGTCACGAACCTTGCTGATGGCCTGACGACGCGCATGCAGATCGCCGCGCTTAGCCAAAGAGACCAGCTTTTCCACGATCGGACGCAGTTCCTTTGCCTTAGGCAAGGTGGTCACGATCTGCTCGTGCTTGATCAGCGACGCAGCCATGTTTGCGAACATGGCCGTTCGGTGAGCGGTCGTTCGACCGAGTTTGCGGTGCGCGTAACCGTGGCGCATGAGGGTCTCTCCTTGGGGGCGGGTCGCCTCCCGGCGATCCGTTGAATAACAGGGCTATAGCCCATTTCGCTCTAAGGTCACCCTCAAAAGCGAAATAGGCCTTAGAGGATTTTAGATCTGGTCTTCGAACTTCTTGGCCAACTCTTCGATGTTTTCAGGCGGCCAGTTCGGCACATCCATGCCGAGGTGCAGGCCCATTCCCAACAACACTTCTTTGATCTCGTTCAGCGACTTGCGACCGAAGTTCGGGGTGCGGAGCATCTCGGCTTCGGTCTTTTGGATCAGGTCACCAATATAGACGATGTTGTCGTTCTTCAGGCAGTTGGCCGAACGCACCGACAGTTCCAACTCGTCGACCTTCTTGAGAAGGGCGGGGTTGAACGGCAGTTCCGGCTTGGCATCCTCGGACGACTTCTTCTTCGGCTCTTCGAAGGTGATGAAGATCTGAAGTTGGTCTTGCAGAATGCGAGCGGCATAGGCAGCGGCATCAACGGGCGAGACCGCGCCGTTGGTTTCGATTTCCATCACCAGCTTATCATAGTCCAGCGACTGACCCTGACGGGTAGGCTCGACGCGATAGGCAACGCGCTTGACGGGGCTAAACAGACTGTCCACGGCGATCAGGCCGATGGGCGCATCTTCTGGACGGTTTCTCTCGGCGGGCACATAGCCCTTACCGGTCGCGACCGTGAATTCCATGCGCACCGAAGCGCCGTCGTCGAGCGTGCAAAGAACGTGATCCTTGTTCAGGATCTCGATATCGGCAGGCGCGTCGATCTGACCAGCGGTAACTTCACCAGGGCCAGTCGCACGCAACGTCATGCGCTTTGGACCTTCAGCGTGCATGCGAAGGGCCAACTGCTTAATGTTCAGCACGATGTCGACCACGTCTTCGCGAACGCCTTCCAGCGACGAGAACTCGTGGACAACGCCGTCGATCTGGACAGCAGTAACGGCAGCGCCTTGCAGCGAAGACATGAGAACGCGACGCAGCGAGTTCCCTAAAGTAACCCCGAAGCCCCGCTCGAGTGGCTCAGCAATGATGCGCGCCTTACGCTCACCATCAACGCCGGTCTCGATAACGGGCTTCTCAGGACGGATCAGCTCGTTCCAATTTCTTTCGATCACGGATGCGGTCCCTTGAACGCGGCTCACCGGCCACAAATCAGGGCCGGTGAGGAATAATGAGGCGTAGTAGAATTAAACGCGACGACGCTTAGGCGGACGGCAGCCATTGTGCGGGATCGGCGTGACGTCACGGATCGTGGTGATCGTGAAACCCACTGATTGCAAAGCACGAAGCGCCGACTCACGACCCGAACCGGGACCCGAGACGTTTACTTCTAAGGTCTTCACACCATGTTCCATGGCCTTGCGACCTGCGTCTTCAGCAGCCATCTGGGCGGCAAAAGGCGTAGACTTACGCGAGCCCTTGAACCCCATCGTGCCGGACGACGACCAAGAAATGGCGTTGCCCTGAGCATCCGTGATGGTGATCATGGTGTTGTTGAACGAAGCGTTGACATGAGCCACGCCCGAAGTGATGTTTTTACGTTCGCGCTTTTTAACGCGAGCTGGTTCTTTGGCCATCGGACTTAACGCCTCGCCTTATTTCTTCTTGCCGGCGATGGGCTTCGCCGGACCTTTGCGCGTACGCGCGTTTGTATGAGTGCGCTGACCGCGGACCGGAAGGCCCTTACGATGACGCAGGCCGCGATAGCAGGCCAGGTCCATCAGACGCTTGATGTTCATTGAGGTTTCACGACGCAAGTCACCCTCAACCGTGTAGTCACGGTCGATGGCTTCGCGGATCTGCAAAACTTCAGCGTCGGTCAGCTGATTGACCCGGCGAGCATCTTCGATGCCGACCTTGCCAACAATTTCCTTCGCCTTGGCTTGACCGATGCCATGAATATACTGAAGCGCGATCACTACGCGCTTGTTGGTCGGTATGTTGACGCCTGCAATACGGGCCACGCCTTTAATCTCCTCGTCACGCGGTTGAACGCAAAGGTCAAGAATCGGCCAACTGCCACAAATGGCACAGCCGACGCCTTCTTCGCGCCCTTTCGCGGAAGCGCACCGTTATAGGGACGATTGCGTTTCCGTCAACAGCTCAAAACACAAAAGGTGCTCTTCGCTAGGTCAAATATGTCAATTTCGTCTCAGCCGTTAGGACGAGACCAAATCAACGGTGAATGTCACTTTCCTGCCGAAGCAAGAGCAGCGTCTATAGCCTCAGCAACAGCCTCAACTGTTGCCATGCCGTCCAACTCGACCAGTTTGCCCTGATCCTTGTAGTAAGGGAGCAGCGGGGCGGTTTGTTCATTGTAGGCGGCAAGCCGGGTCACGAAGACCTCTGGATTGTCATCCGAACGTCCTTCAGCGGCGAACCGCTTGCCGATCCGTTCAATCAGAGCTGCGTCGTCAACCTTGAGTCTAATGACCAGGTCAATAGCCGCGCCCCGCGCCGAAAGCATTTTGTCTAACTCTTGGGCCTGCGCGATGGTCCGCGGGAAGCCGTCAAAGATCGCGCCGCCAGCGGCCTCAGTCTCTGGCAAACGCTCTTCGATCAGAGCAATAACGATATCATCGGAAACAAGCTGACCGCCATCCATGATGGCAGCAACTCGCAGACCCAACTCAGAACCCGAGGTCCGAGCGGCGCGAAGCATGTCACCCGTAGACAGTTGCACCATGCCACGCCCAGTAACCAGGCGCTTGGCTTGTGTCCCCTTCCCTGCGGCCGGAGGCCCGAACAGAATTAGGTTCATTTCGAGCGTCCCCCTCGCAGCTTCGACTTCTTTATCAAACCTTCATACTGGTGAGACAGCAAGTGCGATTGAATCTGCGCCACCGTATCCATCGTCACAGTTACGACAATGAGGATGGACGTACCGCCAAGATAGAACGGAGCATTGTAGAAGCCAATCAGCGCCTCGGGCATGAGACAGACGAGCGTAATGTAACCCGCGCCTATGACCGTCAGACGGGTCAACACGTAGTCCAAATATTCCGCGGTCCGCTTGCCCGGACGAATGCCAGGCAGGAACCCGCCATACTTGCGAAGGTTCTCCGCCGTGTCATCAGGATTGAACACGATCGACGTATAGAAGAACGAGAAGAAGATGATCAGGCCTGCATAGAAGACCATGAAGAGCGGCTGACCATGCTGCAGCTGGCCTACCATTCCCGGCACCCACTGAGCCCATGCGGGCAGGTCAGCGGTGGCAAGGAAACCCATGGCCGTCGCTGGCAGCAGCAGAAGGCTGGAGGCGAAGATCGGGGGAATAACGCCCGCTGTGTTGATCTTCAGCGGCATGAAGGATGTTTCACCACCATAGACGCGGTTGCCCTGCTGACGCTTTGGATACTGAACCAACAACCGGCGCTGTGAGCGCTCGATGAAGACGATGGCCAAAACCACGACCACAGCCAAGGCGCTGATCATGAACATGGCGAAACCAGACAGGGCACCCTGCTGCGTCAAGGTCAGCATCTGCCAGATGCCGCGCGGTAGAACCGCGACGATGCCGGCGAAGATGATCAGAGACACACCATTACCAACGCCGCGGCTCGTGATCTGCTCACCAAGCCACATCAGGAACATGGTACCGCCCGTGAGGGTCACGATAGTGGACACCACAAAGAACATGCCCGGATTATCGACAAGGCCCGGGCTGTTCTGCAGACCAAACGCGATGCTGGCAGACTGGAACAGGGCCAACACGACCGTCAGGTAGCGCGTATATTGATTGAGTTGCTTACGACCCGCTTCGCCGCCTTCTTTGCGCAGCTTCTCCCACGGGGGATAGACCGTGCCCATCAGCTGGACGATGATCGAGGCGGAAATGTACGGCATCACGTTCAAGGCGAAGACCGCCATACGCTGAACCGCGCCGCCCGAGAACATGTTGAACATGCCCAAGATGCCCTTGGCCTGACCGTCAAAGGCGCGAGAGAACGCAGCCGGGTCAATGCCAGGGATCGGAATATAGGTGCCGAGGCGGTACACCACCAAAGCAATGAGGGTGAACCAGATACGCTTATGGAGCTCCGTGGCCTTTGCGAAAGACCCGAAGTTCATATTGGCAGCGAGTTGTTCTGCGGCCGAAGCCATAAGCACCCCCTAGGGCGATTTCAGAAAACGTGGCGAGAACCGGGCGGCATCTGACGAGACCGGGTTCGCTTCGAAAGGATGGAAGCCTCAGGCCACCATCCTTCAAAAGAGCGATTAGGCTTCAGCGGTAGCCTTAACCACGACCTTCTTCGTCGTGGTGACCGAACCGCCAGCAGCTTCCACTGCAGCAATGGCCGAAGGCGTAGCCGAATTGACCGTGATGTTCAGCTTCACGCCAATATCACCGTGGCCGAGCAGACGAACGCCGTCCAGCTCCCGACGGATCACGCCAGCCGCGATCAGAGCGGTCGCGTCAACAGGCTTAGAGGCGTCCAAACGACCGGCCTCGATCGCCTTGGTCAAACGCCACAGGTTTACCTCGGCATAGTCCTTGGCAAAGATGTTGTTGAAGCCGCGCTTAGGCATACGCATGTGAAGGGGCATCTGGCCGCCTTCGAAACCGTGGATCGCCACGCCCGAGCGTGACTTCTGACCCTTAACACCGCGACCAGCAGTCTTGCCCTTACCCGAACCCGGGCCACGGCCGACACGCATACGGCCTTTTGTGGCACCTTCGTTGTCGCGAATTTCGTTAAGCTTAGTCATGAGCCTCTCCTGAGAGCTAAACGCCGGACCAAGAGGTCCGACTCGGCGGGATGTGGTGTGTACCTGAAAAAAGACGGCACCTGCAAGCTAGAAGCCCAGGTGCCGCCCTTTAGAATTCAGGCCTGTTCTTCGAGAACCGCGACCAGGTGAGCCACCTTGGCCACCATGCCACGAACCGAAGGGGTATCTTCGAGGGTCGAGACCCGGCCCATACGGTTAAGTCCGAGGCCCGCCAAAGTGGCGCGCTGGTCGTTCTTACGACGGATGGGGCTGCCGGTCTGCTGAATGACGATCTTTGCCATTGTTGTAATCCTTAGCCTTCGGAGGCGTCAGGGGCAGACGCGCCATCGGCACGACGGCCAATGATATCGCCAACCTTCTTACCACGCTTGTTGGCGACCTGACGGGGCGAAGATTGGCCCTTCAGAGCGTCGAACGTGGCACGCACCATGTTGTAGGGGTTGGACGAACCGACCGACTTGCCGACCACGTCCTGGACACCCAGGGTTTCCAGGACCGCGCGCATCGGGCCGCCGGCGATGACGCCGGTGCCGGGCGCGGCCGCCCGCAGCATGACCTTACCCGCGCCGTGACGGCCAGCGCCGTCGTGGTGCAGGGTGCGGCTTTCACGAAGCGGCACGC
>CALFYB010000408.1 GCA_937952995.1 uncultured Caulobacteraceae bacterium | reverse complement strand
GCATCGATTGGTTTTTCATATTGGGTAAAAATTTCATGGGCGATAGTTCCCTGGCCTGCGATGACATCCGGATCATCGAATGGATGAACGAAAGTGAGACCCCGTTTTTTGCCTAAAACTTCAGAATGCTTGAAAGCGTCACTATAGGATTCACCATGAAGGATGATTTCTACCCAGGAACCTCCTCTGGCCTTTACTGCATCGATTTTGACGCTAGGAGTGGTCACCGGCATCACGATGACGGCTTTGCACTTCATTTTGGCCGCAGAAAGGGCTACGCCTTGGGCATGGTTTCCGGACGAGAAAGCCACAACGCCGCGTGTGCGCTGGTCAGCGTCAAGGCGGCAAAGGCGATTAAAGGCCCCGCGAAACTTAAATGAGCCCGTCCGCTGAAGCACCTCGGCCTTAACCCAGACCGTGCCACCGCAAGCCTCGTTCAAGGCCGCGCATGAGACGATTGGGGTCAAAACAGCCTGACCCGCCAAATGACGCGATGCGTCTTCGACGTCGGCAAAGGTTGGAAGGATCAAATTCGATGCCACGGCAATATTGCTGCGCTAGTCGATCACCAGCCCGTTGAGCAAGCCATCCAGCATTGCCGAACGCAGCTCAGCCATCGACTCCCAAGCAAAATGCGGGCTCGAATGGACCAGGGTCACCAAACCATGACAGCCGGCCCATAGGGTTTGAGCGGCCACATCGACTGTACCGGTTCGCAGACGCCCACAGGCGGCAATCTCGGCCACAACACTGCGAAACTGCGCATAGGACTGAGCCCCCAGATCAACCGAGGTCTGCGCCCGCTCCTCCGTCACTTCGGTCGGCTTGGCACAGTAGATCAGTTGATAGGCATTCGCGTTCTCGATGGCGAAATCCATATAGGCATCGAGAATGCCCCGAACGCGGACGACCGGGTCCCCCGCCAGTTGGGCGATCTGGGTGTTGGTCTCCAACATGTGCGCGATGGCATCGGAGGTGATCTCAAGGAGAATTTCCGCCTTATCCTTGAAGTGCATGTAGAGCGCCGTCGATGACACGCCGACCTCATCGGCGATCCGCCGGATCGTGGCCCCATCATAGCCCTCAGCCACAAAGATACGTTCTGCCGCGGCTAGAATTTCGGCGCGGCGCAGGTGGCCGTCGCCCTTGGGCTTGCGGGCTGATTTATTGGCCTTGGTAACAGTCACGGTCACGCAAAATTCCTAGATTTCCCTAAGGGCACACTAAAGGCGTTTGTCACAAAACTGCAAGCGACCTGATGAGAACCATAAATCTTGCTTAGATTGTAATATATTCTGCTCATCTGCCAATGCGTGTTCAATTTAAAATTGTGCGTCAACAGTGGATCATTCAGCAGAGAATGACCAATGCGCGAACAATCGCACAGCTTCATCCTTGATCACCCCGATTTTGTGTCGGGTGAGGTGTTGAACAGGCCTGTTGGTGCCCATTGCGCGAGCCATCGAGGGTCTACCGAACGTCCGTCGGCGCGCGATGGACCGGGACCCGAACAGAAACTCGTATGGGTCGGCCTTGCGATCACAGCGTTATTGGCCTTATCCCAATGGCCATGGGCAACCCTGTCCTATCTCCGCACTGGGCTGTGGATCCTTTTCTTGGTCGTTAGCGTGATCCGAGGCATTGCCGTCTTTGCCTCTGCATCAAGGCCGCCCCGCCCACCAAACCTGCCTCGGCGTGGACGCTTGCCGATCTATTCGGTCATTATTCCGCTCTATAACGAAGCCAATATGGTCAAGCAGATGGTGGGAAACCTCAAGGCGCTGACCTATCCCCGTAAGGCCCTCGATGTGATCTTCGCCATCGAGGCCGATGATGGGCTGACGCTCCATGCCCTGAGAGACCAAAATCTGCCGCCCTGGATGCGGATTATCGTCGCCCCGCCGGGAAGCCCTCAAACCAAACCGAGAGCCTGCAACGTCGCTTTGGATTACGCTGTTGGCCGTTTTGTCGTGATCTATGACGCCGAAGACCGGCCTCATCCCCACCAACTGTTAGAGGCCGCTCACAGATTTTCATCAGCCGGTGAACAGGTGGCATGCCTCCAAGCCCCGCTGAGAATCGCCCCCGGCAAGGGTTTCTGGTCTCGACAATTTGCCTTGGAGTACGCCGCCCATTTCGAAACCTTCTTGCCCGCCCTTGCGAGGGTCGGAAGCGCCTTGCCGTTGGGCGGCACCAGCAATCACCTTAGGATCGACTCCTTGCGCAAACTTGGGGGTTGGGATCCCTTCAATGTAACCGAAGACGCTGACCTCGGCTTTCGCTTGGCCAGCGTGGGATTGAAGACGGAAATGTTGACCTTTCCGACTTGGGAAACCCCCACCAGCCGCTTTGGTGTGTGGCTGCCGCAGCGCTCGCGCTGGCTAAAGGGCTATATGCAGACCCTCATCGTCTGGACCCGCCGCCGCAGCGGCTTAACCCTACCCCACCAACTATCACTTTGGCTTACCCTCGGCGTTTCGGTCCTATCGGCACTCATCCATGGGCCGATCGCCCTGCTGCTTCTAATCCAATCGATCCTCGCACTTTGTGGCTGGGGATCGTTCATTTCCTCCACGGGCCTGGTCCTCGTTGCGACGGCTTGGACCTCAGCCATTCTTTCGATGTCGGTCGGTGCAAAGCGTGCCGGAATTGATATCCGGGCAAGGGATTTGATCTTGGCTGTTGCCTATTGGCCCTTTGCTACCCTCGCAGCAGCCCGCGCCTTCTATCAGTTGCTGCTTAGGCCGTACTACTGGGACAAGACCCCTCACAAACCAGAACCTTTACGAACCGCCCTCTGAACGCGTATCCAGCGGCATGAACGCTTCTTCGCCCAAGGCCGCTCCGGCCATCGCCACCACGCCTCTGGTCATGCGCACCACCGCTTGGAAGGACTATGCCCTGCTCGACAGTGGCCATGGCCGCAAGCTCGAACGCTATGGCCGCTATCGTGTCGTCCGGCCCGAACCGCAGTGCCTCTGGTCACCCAGACTGTCTGAGGCCGTCTGGGCCAAGGCGGACGCCGTGTTCGATCCCACCGATGAGGATGAGGCCGGTCGCTGGCGCTTTTCTGGCCCGACGGTCGAGACCTGGCCGCTCAGCTGGGGTGACGTTAAGTTTCATGGCCGTTTCACCGCCTTTCGCCACCTCGCCTTCTTCCCCGAGCAGGCGGCCAACTGGGCCTATCTCAATGACCGGGTCCGTGCCCGCGTCGCCAAGGGCGGCGAGCCCCCCAAGATCTTGAACCTGTTTGGCTATACCGGCGTTGCCAGCCTGGTCTGCGCCGCCGCAGGGGCCAGCGTTACCCATGTCGACGCCTCGAAGAAGGCCATCGGCTGGGCGCGGGACAATGCCACCCTGTCGGACCTGACCGACCGCCCGATCCGCTGGATCTGCGAAGATGCCCGCAAATATGTCCAACGTGAGGTCCGTCGCGGCACCCGCTATGACGGGATCATCCTCGATCCGCCGAAATATGGCCGGGGACCGACCGGAGAGGTCTGGCGTCTATTTGAGGACCTGCCTGAGCTTCTCAAGCTATGCACTGAACTTCTTTCAGATAATGCCGATTTTCTGATCCTCAATGCCTATGCCGAGCGGATCAGTGGACTGTCCCTTGCGGGACTGATGGCGGACAATATGGCGGGACGCGGCGGCGACATCGATTGGGGCGAATTGGCCCTGATGGAGGATCAGAGCCAGCGCGGTGTCGGCCTATCCTTCTTCGCGCGCTGGGGAGCCGGGGCCGCATGACCAGCCGCACCATCACCTCCCTGACCAACCCCACCGTCAAGGCCGTGCGGGGCCTGCACCTGCGCAAGGAGCGTGAGGACAGCGGCCTGTTCCTCGCCGAGGGCTTGAAGATCATTACCGAGGCAGTCGACTTGGGGCATGCGCCCAAGATTTTGCTTCATGGCGCGGATGCTGCGGGTCACCCTGTGTTTCGCCGCGCTGCGGCTGCCGCCCGCGCCGCTGGGGGTGAGGTGATCGAGGTCAATCGTGACATCCTCGAAAAGGTCTCGCGGCGCGACAATCCTCAGGCAGTGGTCGGCGTCTTTGAGCAGGTCTACACGCCCCTCGATGATATCCAACCCCACGAGGCTGCCTGCTGGGTTGCGCTTCAGGCCGTGCGCGATCCTGGCAATCTGGGCACCATCGTGCGCACCGCAGACGCGGCAGGCTGCGGCGGTGTGATCTTGGTGGGCGACTGCACGGACCCCTATTCGGTCGAGGCCGTTCGCGCCACGATGGGCTCAATCTTTGCGGTCAAGATCGCCAAGGCCACCATCGAAGAGTTCATCGCGTGGCGAAAGGACTGGCCGGGGTCTGTCGTCGGCACCTTGCTGACCGCCACCCACGACTATCGCGCAGCCCCCTATCAACGGCCGACCCTGATCTTGATGGGCAATGAACAGGCGGGATTGCCGCAGGAGTTGGAAGCTGTCTGCGATGTTGCGGTCAAAATCCCGATGCGTGGAAGGGCCGATAGTTTGAACCTTTCGGTGGCGACCGGGATCATGATCTACGCCGCGACGGAGTAAGATCCTCACCTATTTCCTTTACCGCGTCATTGCGAGCGCTGCGAAGCAACCCAGAGAGCTGACCCGAACCTGAAGTGATGTTCCCCTAGGTTGCTTCGGCGCGATGCACCTCGCAATGACGCGGTTTATCTCGGTCAATTTTCCAAACAGAACCGCCTTCGAAGCACGAGCAAGCGGCAATCCCCCAAATCCCGCGTTCCCCGCGAAGGCGGGGACCCAGACGCTTCTAGAACGGACCGCGCGTTGGCCCTCATCTGGATCCCCGCCTTCGCGGGGAAGGTGGAGAGAGAGTGCCCCTCACGTGCCCCTCGGCTTGGCCCTCGTCGTAGGCACAGCATTGGCAGGGTCTTCGGGCCAGACGTGGCGAGGATAGCGGCCCCTCATTTCGGAGCGCACCTCTTTCCATGATCCGCGCCAAAAGCCGGGCAGGTCCTTGGTCACTTGGATAGGACGATGGGCGGGAGACAGTAGGGCTAGGGTCAGAGCCACCCGCCCCTCCGCCAGCATCGGATGAACGCCGAGACCAAACAGTTCTTGCACCCGCACCTGCGCCCGCGGTCCACCCTCAGCCCCATAGTCGATGGTCATACGCGATCCGGTTGGGGCAACGCAGTGGGTCGGGGCCAGTTGGTCGAGCCTTCGTTGCTGATCCCAAGGCACAAGGGCTTTCAGCGCCGTCTCCAACATCCCGTCGCGCACCTCTGCCAGTGCGCTGCGCCCAGCGAGCAAGGGCTCCAACCAGTCCTCAAGGCGCGATATCAGGGCCTCATCAGACATGTCGGGCCAAATATCCCCGTCCAAACCGCGCAGGAACCCGACACGGGCCCGAAGCCCCGTCGCAGCCTCACCCCAGCCTAATCCCGCCAAGCCCTCATCACGAACCTGCGCCAGCAAGGCCTTGGCGATCACTGCCGGTTCGGGTCGGTCGATGGCGCGTTCTTCCAACACGATCTTGCCGAGCCGCTTTAGACGCACCGCCTTCAAACGCCCCTGTGGATTAGGCTGAAGGCGCTCTTCGGTGACGATCTGATCGGCAAAGGCGGCCATGACACGGGCCTGATCCAGCGGCGCGGCCAGCAAGATCCGGTCCTTGGCCTCACCACTGCCCAGTTCGCCAATGGCCAGCCAAGTCTCTCGCGCCAGCGTGTCGGTGGGATCAAGATAGGCTCCGCGGCCGCTGACCAGCTGATATTCGCCCCCTGGTCCCCGCGCCCGCGCCAAACGCTCAGGAAAGGCCAAGGCCAGAAGCTGCGCCTCATCGAGTGGGTCTTGCCCCGACTTCGGTGCCCCCGCAGCCTTAGCCCAACGCGCGGCAAGGGTGCGCGCA
>CALFYB010000407.1 GCA_937952995.1 uncultured Caulobacteraceae bacterium | reverse complement strand
ACGTCTTTGAACGTGGTGCCCTACACCCTAAGCGCCACGGCCATCACGGCAGCGGTCGCAACCACGGCCAACGTGCCGATGGTGCTGGTCTCGACCAGTTCCTCGACTACAGGCGTGGCTGTCGCTCAATCGATCGCTCGTGCCGACACCGGCGCGACGGTCCTTGGCCTGCTTGGGATTGACGCCTACACCTCGGTGTCTGGCTATATTTCCAGCGGCGTTAGCGGCGTTGCGGGCAACATCCTCACGGTCTCGACGTCAACTTCGGTTGGCCAATTGACTGTTGGCATGGTGATTTCCGGCACCGGCATTCCCGCCGGTACGATCATCACCGGTTACGGCCCGTCCACTGCTGCTGCAGGCGCAGGCGTCGGTTTCACCGGCACCTACACCGTTAGCGGTGCCCCTGTGGCGGCTGGCACCAGCGGTTCTCCAATCACCGTTACGGCGGCTTTGGGCTCAAGCACGGTCAACGCCCTGCTGGCTCACCGCACACCGTTCGGTCAGGCTGGCACTATCCAGCTTTGGAACCCAATGGCCCTGACCGGTCGCGCCGTCAGCATCACGCCGACGTCGGCCAACCCAACCGCAAGCATCAACTTCACTGTCGTGGGATACGACATCTATGGCTATCCCATGTCTGAGGTTATTGCCCTGACGACCGGCTCGACTTCGGGCACGGCCGTCAACGGCAAGAAGGCGTTCAAGTACATCGCATCCGTCACGCCATCGGCTACGGACACGGTGACCTTCAGCGTCGGCACGACCAATATCATTGGCCTGCCCTTCCGGTCGGATAACTGGGCTGACGTAGTTGTCGATTATTCGGCATCTCTGAACCCTGTCTTGGTCACCGCCGCTACCGGTTACACGGCTGCAGTCACCACGACCGCAACCACCACGACCGGCGACGTTCGGGGTACCTACGCGCTTCAGACGGCTGCTTCCAGCGGTGCAAACCGCTTGCTGGTTAAGCAATCGCCTGCAGTCTACAACGTCGGGTCCGCCGTGGGCCTGTTTGGCGTCACTCAAGCCTAAGGAGCTTCCCGATGAAGGGACGTAAATCTCGTGCTACGGGCGGCGTCAACAGCGCCGCTGAAGATATGAACACTAAGCCCATGAGCTATACCGGCACCAACAAGGTGACTGGCGAGGCCATGGAGCGCAAGCGTGGTGGCAAGGCTATGGGCAAGGTCCATGGTGCTGCTGACAGCCCTCACGCAGGCCGCAAGGCCCGCAAGAGCGGCGGTCGTGCATCTTCGGACGCTAACCCCTTTACCTCTGCGGCAAAGGGCACCCCTCCGAAGGGTCACAAGGTCCAAACGGACTGGAACTAAATACGGCTTACTTGGCCGAGAAGCGGGGGCCTTGTGCCCCCGTTTTACCATAAGGACTGATCATGTCTGGTGCATGGACCCGTAATGAAGGAAAGTCATCGCAGGGCGGCCTGAACGACCGTGGGCGAGCTTCTCTTCGCGCTGAAGGGCACGACATCAAAAAGCCTGTGACGGCCTCTGAGGCGGCTCACAGCCCTGAGAGCGCCCAGCGCAGGGAGAACTTTAGAAGTCGCATGTGCGGAATGAAGGAAAAGCTGACATCTGCCAAAACGGCTCATGATCCCAACAGCAGAATAAATTTGGCACTTAAGCGTTGGGACGTGAAGTGCTAAAATTCCCCAAGGGTTTTGATCTTCTGGGTGTTATGATCGGCCTGAAATCGAAGGATAAAACCTGATGCTGCCAATTACGCGAACAACGACAGACGCAAGCACAGTCGCGAAGACGACCAACGTCGTCGCGCTTGATTATTTTGCTATGAATTTTCAGGTGTCATTGAACTGCCAAGTGACCGGGACGGTCAACTATACGGTTCAGTACACCTTCGACAAGATTCAGGATGCTGGCTGGACCCCTGCGACGGGTAACTGGACCAACCATCCCAGCCTTACGGCTCAAACGACTACCAAGGACAGCAACATCGCCTACCCGGTGACGGCTGTTCGCATGACCCAAGCATCCGGCGGCGGATCTGTCGTTCTTACGGTCCTTCAAACTGGCGGGGGCTACTAATGATCTCTACAAATATTGATGGGTCTGTCGCGGGCTCAAACGACATGGCCAACCTTCTGACGCTGATGTCGGATCCTAAGGGGTACGCCACTAAGCTGGCTGAGCTTCAAGAGGCCACTGCCGAAAATCGCAAGTATGTTGAACTTGTTGGCCCGGCCAGCGAGATCATGCGCCTGCGTGCCCAGATTGTTGACGACCGTGACGCGGCATCTGCGGCCCTTTTGGCGGCCAAGAAAGAGGCTGAGGACATCCTTAGCGCGGCCAAAGAGGATGCGGCATCGACCAAGACTGCTGCCGCCCTAGAGGCCGCATCGGTCCGCGATGAGGCCAAAAAGGTCAATGCTGAAGCCAAGAAGCTGAAGGCGTCTTTGGCCTCAGCCATCGCTGAAGCAAAGACGGCCAAAGATGAGGCTGATCTGGCAACGGCTGCGGCCAATGCTCGTGTCGGCGAAATTGAGGCCGCCAAGGCCGAACTGGTGGCCGCTACGGCTGCTGCGGACGCCAGACGTTTGAGCATCATTGAGCAGCACCAGCAGTTCCTCGAAAGCCTCTAAAATATGTCCGGCGTCGTCGATTTCCGCACGCTACTCGAAGATGAGAATGGCAACCCCATTACCAACCTCAATCCGCTGCCTACGACGGGCGGCGGTGGCGGTGGTGGCGGCACGCTGGCTGATGTCCTGCTTACGGACACCGCTGGGGCGCTCTTCGTTAGCCGGGACAATGGCACGACGGTTACCTACTTCAACCTGAACACCAATGCCGTCTACACGCCTGTGGGGACGATCTACGCCCCATCGAGCGGCGGTGGCGGCGGAAGTGCATTGGCTGACGTCCTGCTAACCGATAACACCGGCGCGCTTTTTGTTAGCCGCGACAACGGCATATCGATCACCTACTTTAATCTAAACACCAACGCGGTCTACACACCCTCCGGAACAATCAAGCCAGCCACGCTAACCGACGCGCAGCTTCGAGCGGCTGACGTTCCTGTGTCTGGAACCTTCTGGCAGGCCACACAGCCTGTTAGCATCGCCACGATGCCGACGACGCCTGTTACTGGCACGTTCTGGCCGCCAACGCAGCCTGTGTCTGGCCCCTTGACGAATGCCGAACTTAGGGCGGCTGACGTCCCTGTCAGCATTGCGAATCCAATCGCCGTCACAGGCCCCCTGACCAACGCTCAATTCACCGCCGTAATGGCGAGCAAGATCACCTCAGTTCCCGATAACCAACTGGCGGGAAACCCGGTCCGTGTGATCGGTGAGGACATCTGGAACTGTTCGTTTAGCTCGACTGGTGCAAGCGTGTTGGCCGCGCAGCTAAACACACCTATCGTCGGCACCGGCGTCGGCTACAGCCAAGCCACAGGCAGCCTTTTAATTACGACCGGTATTTCAGTAAATTCTGAATTTCTAACCCGCTCAACTGTTGCTTGGCGTTCATCTATGCGCCATCGTGCGGCCATCGTCGCGTCCCAGCGTATCGCCAACCAAAACCTCGCCTTCATCCTTGGCGATCTTGTTGTCGAGGGTGCGGCCTGTACGATCAACTCGGCTACGTCAATTACGGTCACAAAGGTGGCGCACGGCTATACCGCTGTGAACGTCGGCCAATTCATGTTTGTTGGCGGCATTGTCGGTGCTGCGGGCGTCCCCGGTCGCTACGCCATCGCATCGATCCCATCGGTCGATACCATTACCTTCACGGTCGCTGGCTGGCCAGCCACAGGCACCTGTACGCTCACCCTATTTGGCCATAGCCACGTCAAGACCCTTTTGACAGGCGTCACGGCCACCAATGCCAACTGGACAACCGCTCGAAATGGCTGGGCTGACGCCGATACGGTCGCCACGATCAACACCACGGCGTCTCCCGGCACGGTCTTGCAGATCGAGCTAGACGGTCGTCAGTGCTACCTGTCCGATACGCTGCGGGCGACCACGACCACACCAAACGTCACGACCCGCGCCTCTCGCGTTGAAAACATCCCTGACGACAATCTGGACCTCTATCTCTGGGTTTGGTCCTACAACGGTACCGTGGCACCGGCCAGCACCACGACTTGGACGATCTCGTTCCTTGCTGTTGAGCGGTTCGCCAACACGCCTGTCTATATCCAAGGGGTTCGCGCTCCCGGCACGGCCAATCCGCAGGGCATGGTCGTTGCGGGCGGTACACTTCCCACTGTCACAACGGTCGGCACGGTCACAACGGTCGGCACAGTTACCAACGGCAATACTGGCTTCCCCGGCATCATCGTGGACGTGGCTTCTGCGGCGCTGGCAACAACAACCACGACCGCAGCCTTCACCCCGACGTATGGCTCGGCCTACTCGATCAGCATCCCCGTAACGGTGGTTTCGGGCACCTTGCCGACCCTTGATGTGAGCATCGAGGAGAGCGACGACAGCGGCACGAACTGGTTTAAGGTCTACGACTTCCCGCGCATTATCGCGCAAGGCATCTATCGCAGTCCGGTTGTATCCTTGACGGGCAACCGGGTTCGCTACGTCCAGACGGTCGGCGGCACAACGCCATCCTTTACCCGCGCAATCAATCGTCTTCAGTCCAGCGCCACGGCCATGCCGACGCGCCAATTGATTGATCGCACGATTGTCTTGACGACCCTTAATAGCGTCACGCCATCACTCGATACTCGCGACTGCGGCAACCGCAACCAATTGGTCATCAACATTGGCGCGGTTACCACCACGGCCCCAGCCCTTCAGCTAGAGGGCTCAGACGACAACGGCACGACGTGGTACGCCATCGGAACGCCACTGACGGCTGTCGCAGCCAGCACTGTTCAGATCACCGTCAACGATATTAACGCCGCCCTGACCCGCGCAAGGGTCTCCACAGCGGGTGTTGGCGTTACGGCTGGTTATGTTATGATTAAGGCGCACGATTAAGGGCGGCTTTCATGACCACATCAGGTACCTATAGCTTCAACCCGTCGATCGGTGAGCTAACGCTATATGCGTTCAATCTCTGCGGCATCCGAAATACGGCCCTTTTGCAAGAGCACATGGAAAGCGCCCGCATGGCCGCCAACATGCTGCTTGGCCGGTGGTCGTCCATGGGCGTCAACCTGTGGACCGTTGATCTGCAGACGGTGCCGCTTGTGGCCGGGCAGTCAACCTATTCCGTGCCGTCAAACACCATCGTGATGCTCGACTCTTACATCACCACGACAAGCGGATCGACCTCGACAAATCGCCTGATTATGCCAATCAGCCGCACCGAATATGCATCCTATCCCAACATAGCGCAGCCCGGCTTCCCAACCGTGTTTTGGTTTGATCGCCTTCTGTCGCCGACCGTTACGCTCTGGCCTGTTCCAGATGGCACGCAGACCTCGCTTAGCTACTACCGGGTTCGCCAAATTCAGGATGCTGAGTTCTCCAACGCTCAACAGGCAGAAGTGCCCTATTACTTCCTTGAGGCCTTTGCCTTCGGCCTTGCCGAACGTCTGGCCCTGATCTGGGCTCCGGACAAGGTTGCGCTCCTAAAGCCCTTGGCCGACGAGGCCTACGGCATTGCCGCGTCTCAGAACATCGAAACGGCGCAGCAATACATCCAGCCCATGATCTCTGGCTATTTTAGGGCTTAGATCATGGCATACGGATCCCAAGCCGGGCGGGCCAGAACAAGCGCAAGCTCACCTCAGGCGCATGCGATCTGCGATCGATGCGGCTTCCGCTACAATCACGTCGATCTGAAATGGCAGTATGACTGGCGCGGCGCTCAATTAGCCAATGTCCGCGTTCTGGTCTGCGATAGCTGCACGGACACGCCGCAGG
>CALFYB010000406.1 GCA_937952995.1 uncultured Caulobacteraceae bacterium | reverse complement strand
GCTGAGCATCCTCGTCCTTCGACAGGCCCGGGATGAGGATGTATGACAGCCCCCATGACCGAAACGCCCCCCACTCAACCCCTTGCTGATGACGGCAAGTCCCGCATCTTTATCGACGCCGATGCCTGCCCGGTGAAGGACGAGACCTATAGGGTCGCTATCCGCTATGGGTTGAAGGTGTACGTGGTCTCGAACAGCTTCATCATGACCCCGCGCGAGCCGTGGATTGAACGGGTGATCGTTGATGCGGGGCCAGATATTGCCGATGACTGGATCGCCGATCAGGTCCGTCGGCGCGACATCGTCATTACAAATGACATCCCCTTGGCCAGCCGCTGCCTAGAGAAGGCGGCTCTGGTTATTGGCGCGACGGGCAGGGCCTTTACACCCGATTCCATTGGCATGGCCTTGGCCGCACGCGGGATTGCCGAGCATCTTCGGTCCACCGGTGAGGTGACCAAGGGTCCGGCTCCCTTTGGCCCTGCGGACCGCTCACGATTCCTATCGGCGCTGGATGAGGCGGTAAATCGCGCCAAGCGGATGGCGCGCTGAATTTTTTTTGCAAAGACCCGCAAACCCTTATGCGGCCTAAGGTGCCGAGCCAATCCCTTGAATCCGCTACGGCACCTTGTTGATCGCAAGCTGCCGCAATGAACCACCCAGCCCCATGCGCCATCACGTGTACCTGATCGACGTAAAGTTTGACTTTCCTCTCGCTCGCGAAGGGATAATCTGAGTTTCAGGATCAGGCCCTGCGGTAAGACGGGGCTAGGTGAGGATGCACAGATGGATTTCGAATTTTCGGCTGAACAACAGCAACTGAAGGAACAGGCGCGCCGTTATCTGGCTGACAAGTGCCCGACCACGGCCGTGCGCGCCATTTTGGAAGGCTCTGAACCCTTTGACCGCGCCCTCTGGCAAGGTCTGGGCGAGATGGGCTTTCTGGGCGCAGCGATCCCCGAGGAATATGGTGGGCTCGGCCTAGGCTATCTGGAACTGTGCGTCATTGCCGAAGAGCTTGGCCGCGCGCTCGCGCCTGTGCCGGTCTCCTCCTCGATCTTCCTCGTCGCCGAAATCCTCAAGGCGGCGGGCAGTGAAGAGCAAAAGCAAAAATGGTTGCCCAAGCTGGCCTCCGGCGAAGTGATCGGCACGCTGGCCTCGGTTGAGGCGACCGGTTCGGTACGGCCCTCGAACGTCGCGCTAGCCGCCAAGTCGGGAACCCTGACCGGTGCCAAGTCGCCGGTGCTGGACGGCGATATTGCCGACATCGCCATCGTTCTGGCCCGCCACGCGCCGGGCAAGGATGCGCAGGGCCTGTCGCTCTATCTGGTCGACCTGAACCAGTCTGGCATCGAGCGCACGGTGCTGGACACCATCGATCCCTCGCGTAGCCAAGCCAAGATCACTTTCAATGGCGCAGCGGCGGAACTGGTCGGCGCAGCAGGTGACGGCTGGCGTCTCTACGAAGAGGCATTGGACCGCGCCGCGATCCTGACCGGCTTCGAACAGATCGGCGGGGCCGATAAGGCGCTAGAAATGGGCCGCGACTATGCCTTGCAGCGCTTTGCCTTTGGCCGCGCCATCGGCTCGTTCCAAGCCATCAAGCACATGCTGGCCGATATGTATGTCTCGGCCACCTTGGCCCGCTCGAACGGCTATTTCGGGGCCTATGCCCTGTCGACCGGGTCAGCCGACCTTGCCGAAGCGGCCGCGACCATGCGGGTCAGCTCGACCAAGGCTTTCCAACATTGCGCCAAGAACAATATCCAGGTTCACGGCGGCATGGGCTTTACCTGGGCCATGGACTGCCACCTCTACTATCGCCGCTCCAACCTCTTGGCCGTCAGCCTCGGCGGCTTGAATGAATGGGAAGACAAACTGATCGACCGGCTGCGCGCCAAGAACGCCGCCTAAGCCAGATCGCCATTTAAGGGACATCAAAGCCATGAACTTCGACGACACCCCCCACGAAGCCGCCTTCCGCGCCGAAGCCCGCGCCTGGATCGACGCCAACGCCCCCAAGCACCTGCTGCCCCACCTCGAAAAGGCCGGCTTCGGCGGGATCGAGCTGGGCGGTCTTGACCCCATGAAGGAGGCCAAGGCTTGGCAGAAAAAGAAATATGACGCCGGATGGGCCTGCCTGCACTGGCCTAAGGAATATGGCGGTCGCGGTGCGAGCCCGATTGAGCGCGTGATCTGGAACCAAGAAGAGGGGCCATATGCTGCCCTGTCCGGCTCGTTCATCATCGGTCACGGCATGTGCGGCCCAACCGTGATGGATTGGGGTCCAGAAGAGGCCAAGCGCGAACTGCTGCCCCGACTGGCTGCAGGCGAAGATATCTGGTGCCAGCTGTTCTCCGAACCGGCTGGTGGTTCCGATCTGGCCGGTCTGCGCACCAAGGCTGAGCGCGACGGCGATGACTGGGTGATCAATGGCCAGAAGATCTGGACCAGCGGCGCGCACTATTCGCAGTGGGGCATCCTGATCACCCGCACCGACCCTGACGTGCCCAAGCACAAGGGCCTGACCATGTTCTTCCTGCGCATGGACACGCCGGGCGTGCGCATCGTTCCGATCAAGCAGGCCAACGGTCAGTCGGGCTTTAACGAGGTCTATTTCGACAATGTCCGTCTGCCCGACACCCAGCGCCTCGGCGGCGTTGGCGAGGGCTGGAAAGTGTCGCTGACCACCTTGATGAACGAGCGCCTGTCGATTGGCTCGGGCATGAGCGCGGGCTTCCCCGACATTTTCGAGTTCTGCAAGGAGCTGGAACTGGCCGACGGCACGCTGGCCATCAATGACCGGGGTGTTCGCTCCAAGCTGGCCGAGTGGGCCTGCCGTCAGAGCGGCCTGAAATATACCGGCATGCGGGCCATCTCGGCCCTGTCGCGCGGTGAAAATCCAGGGCCGGAAAACTCCATCGGTAAGCTGGTGGCGGGCTCGAGCCTGCAAGAGATCGCCATGTTCGCGCTGGACCTGCAAGGTCAGGCCGGGGCCGTGTCCGATCCGAAGCTAGCGGCGATGGCAGCCAAGTTCCAAGCCCAACTGCTGCGGTCGCCCGCGACCCGCGTCGAAGGCGGCACGGACGAGATCTTGCGCAACATCATCGGCGAGCGGGTCCTTGGCCTGCCTGACGATATGCGTGCCGATAAGGGCATAGCCTTCAACAAGATCCCAACGGCCTAGTCCTAGAGGACCCCACCATGCCCGCACCCTACGCCACATTGCTGATCGAAAAAGAAGGCCCAATTGATTGGGTGACGCTGAACCGGCCCGAGGCGCTCAATACGCTGAACGGTCAGATGGTCGATGATCTGCTCGACTATTTCGGCGGTCTCTATTTTGATCGTAAGACCCGCATTGTGGTGCTTCGGGGAGCGGGCAGGGCGTTCTGCGCCGGGCTCGACATCAAGGAGAGCATGGAATCGCGGCCCGACGATAATGCGCCGCGCGGTCCGGCGGCGGGTCTGCTCAGTCAGCGCCGTATCTCTGAGATCGTCATGCGCATGCGCCGCTGTCAGCAGCCGATCATCTCGCTGGTTCAGGGCCCCGCTTGCGGCGGCGGCTTTGCGCTGGCGCTGGCGTCTGACATCCGCATCGCCGGTGAAAGCGCGCGGATGAATGCCGCCTTTATCCGCATCGGCCTGTCGGCCTGCGACATTGGCGTGTCTTACTTCCTGCCGCGTCTGGTCGGGGTGTCGGTGGCCTCTGAACTGATGCTGACCGGCCGCTTCATCAATGCCGAGCGGTCCTTGCGGGTCGGTTTGGTCAGCGAAGTGGTGCCGGATGCCGATCTGACCCAGGCGGCGCGGGCCTATCTGGACGACATGGTCACGACCTCGCCTCTGGGCCTGCGCCTGACCAAAGAATGCCTGAATATGAGCGTCGACTCCCAGAGCCTCGAAGCGGCCATCGCCATGGAAGACCGCAACCAGATCCTCTGCTCCCAGACCGCCGACGTCCGCGAAGGCATGACGGCCTTCTTGCAAAAGCGCCCGCCGAACTATTCGGACAGCTGATCACGCCTATCGGTAATTTTATATTTAACGACCTTGACGAGTTAATGGCGAGGGTCTTCTCTAGCTCAGACTGAGCTGGGGGAGATTGTCGTGTTGAGCATGGATTGGCGGACCATCCTGTTGGGGCTCGCCGCCTCGGTTTTGGTGTGGGCAAGCGGACATGCCGCCGACCGGACGGATCTGTCGGCCTATGGTCGCCCCCCTCAAATTGAGGCAGCTCAGTTCAGTCCAAGCGGCCAGCTTTTCGCCGCTGTGATTGGAGACGAGAGCGGCCGGGCCGTGACCCTGTTCGACGCACAGACGCTGAAGGTGACGAATGTCCTGCCCTTGGGCTCCAGTAAATTTCGTCGGCTTCTCTGGATCGATGACGATCGTTTGGTGATTGTGCAGTCGTTGACCGCGCGCCTGACAGACATCAGTTCAACAGCGACATTCGCGCGCGAGGAGAATTTCGTAGCGCTTGAGTACAATTTGAAAACCCAAAAGCAAACCCTGCTTTTGAAAGGGGTCGACCGGGCCCTGAACACCATTGCTGGCGAATACCCGGTCCGCGCAATTGGCGCTAACCGCCCCAACGCACTGATCCTCTACAGCCTAACTTCGCTTAATCGCTATTACGTCTTGTCTCTCATCGAGCATCGCGACAGCGGTGAGGACAGGGTGGTGGCTGAGGGCGTATCGGACACGGTTGATTGGGCGGTCGGCCCGACCGGCACGGTACTTGGTGAGGCGCGCTACCACGCTAAGACGGGGGCTTGGGAAGTCTGGGTTGGGCCGGAGCTCGCGCGTTTAAAATTGGTGCAAAAAGGTACTAGCCTAATTCGAAGACCGTCGTTTTCTGGTGTTTCTGCCGACCAAAAGACGGTCTTTGTCCGGGTCCCTGATGGACAGGAAACCGTTGCTCACCCAGTCATTACTGAGACCGGTGCGT
>CALFYB010000405.1 GCA_937952995.1 uncultured Caulobacteraceae bacterium | reverse complement strand
ACTGCATGACTATGTGCAAAGCCCCTCGCTTCAGCATCTGCGCGACTATCAATCGATCAACAAACTCGCCTCCCAGATCCTATCAACCCTGGTCCCAGAGCGCGTGGTTTGGACCAAATGGAGCCAGGACCGCGAGGCCATCGTTCGAGCAGCGGCACCCTGTTGGATACCCTTAGGCGAGCTTCAAGCTCACCTTAATTCTATGCCCGGGGCCGAACTGACCCGCACCGATGTCGCTCAGCGGATAAGGGCCTTCCAAGAAGATGACAGCCGATACGACTTTGCAGATCCCGAGCATCAGGCCGGTTGCCTCCAGATCTATGACGCTGAAATGGCTCAAGGCACTGAGCTGATTGCGATCATCGGTCGGATACGGGAATTTGTTGATGCTGAAGATGAACGCGCAAGGCTTGAGCGCGAAGCCCACTGGAAAGCTCTGCAACAACAGGAACGTCAAGCCCTTCAAGCGCGCCTTGTGTCTGGCGCGGACTGTAAGTGGTCAGCGCTCAATGGGTCCAAAGCCCTCTATTGCCGGATCAATGGGCGGCTCTTCAAGCTCAGTACCGCTGCAGACAAAAGGTTTGTCCTTGAAAGGGTCTCATCCTTTGACGACCCAAAGGGCGTGGTGATCGGCACCTATCATCATCGCAAGGATGTGACCCTGGTTCTAAAGTCTGTGCCCTTCCAGCCCGACCTGATCGGATAGGGCCATTCTCCATGACCCTATATAGCCGCGAGCAGCTCTATGACCTGGTCTGGTCCGAACCGATCAAAGGCTTGGCAACGCGCCTTGATCTCACCGACAACGGATTTCGTAAGCGGATATTGCCCCTCAATATCCCCCTGCCCGACCGCAGCTATTGGGCCAAGGCCAATGCGTCAAAGCCAAAGGTGAAGATCAAACTTCCGCCTCGCGGTCCTGCCCAACCTCACTCTATCGATCTTGGATCAAATTCTGGTTGGGGGAGGAACCCAGGCCCCGAAGAGATCCTTAGCCAGCCCCCTCCCCTTGAGCCTGTGTTTGACGAACCCCTTGAGGCGCTCGAGGAGCGTGTTCGCCGTAAGCTGGGCACTGTCGAGCGGATTAAGACCATTATACCGGCTCACGGACCAATCTATCGCTATGTCGTAGCCGATCAAAAGCTGGCCGCAGATCTCAAGGCCTCGCGCTTTTCCTACGCCTGGAGCAAGCCCCTATTCCAAAGCGATTTTGAAAACCGGCGCTTCAAGTTCCTGGCCAGCCTTTCTGCCGGGCTCTTGAAGTTTGGTGGCCGCCTCAATCTTTCTGGGGAAACAGCGCGCGAATGCAGCGTATCGGTGGGCCTAGCAAATGTGGCCTTTGCGCTTGATCACCCCTCAGCCAAACCAGACCGCTTAGGCAAATGGTCTACCCGAGAGGGCTGGGCTGACCTCCTCAGATTGACCATTGGCCCCGCTAGCGGCGAGGGTTCATTGATGTGGGAAGACAACGAGCACGAAGGTATCGAAAGCCAGCTTACCAACATTGTCGCCTCGCTGGTCGTGCATGCTGAGCGCACCTATCGCGCGGCCGAGGTTGCCGAGCATAGGCGAGCGCTCTCGCGGCGCGTTGAGGCTCAAGAGGCGCTGGTTAGACGAAAGGAAGAGCAAAGACGGGCAGAGCAAGAGGCTATTGCCAAGGCAGCTAGGCAAGCTGAATCTGACTTATTGCTAAAGGCCCACGCCTATCGTGACGCTGAAGCTATTCGCCAGCTGGTTAGCGCCTTGCAATCAAGACTTAAGGATGAGCCGGCAATGGATGAACCGCTAGACCGGTGGGCCACATGGGCCCTTAAGATTGCGGATCAAAAGGATCCGACCATGCAGGTTCGGCTCGAAGAGGGGCGGTTGAAACTATGACAGGCCCCACGGTGATCTGCGCGGACATCACGA
>CALFYB010000404.1 GCA_937952995.1 uncultured Caulobacteraceae bacterium | reverse complement strand
ATGAAGACAGGACCCTTGGTCTTCAAGGCATCGATACAGGTCTGAACATCCTTAAGAGCCTGCTGGAAGTCATGCAGTTCACGCGCGACCTTCATGGCCTTCTGAATATCTTCTGGCGAATAGGTCGCCTGAAAATCCGGAGCCACTCGATCATAGAGCGCGGGGGCAAGCACCTCATAGCCATCCGCGGCATAGCCATCACACTGTTCACGAATGTGCTCGGTGACCCCGAAAATCTCCTGAATCAGCACCAGGCCACCGCGCCGCGGCCCTGTTGGTTGAACATGATAGACTCCGATTGATGCCCCATCGCTCATGGGCATTGAGATCATGGTTCCACGCGTGCTCATTGTGAAAAACTCCCAGGCAAGTGTTGTCGCCCAACTGCCTAACACAGGTCGTTACAGGACGGCAGACCTGCCCCTCAGAGAAATGTTGGTCTATAGAGCCTCATGACCCAGACTCCACATATCCCGGCCTCCCCGACTGAAGACGAATATCTGCGCAATGTGGCAGCGGCTGATCTGCCACCGCTGACTGCAAGTGACCCCATCGACCTGTTCTCGGATTGGCTGTCTGAGGCCGTGGCCAAGGAACTCAATGACCCTAACGCCATGGCCCTGGCGACGGTTGACGAGACGGGGTTGCCGGACCTGCGCATGGTCCTGCTCAAGGACGTCGATGCCGATGGCTTCGTCTTCTACACCAACCTGCAAAGCGCCAAGCCGGTCTCTAGGGTCCAAACGCTCTAACCGTTGCCAAACCAGCGCTGCCCCCTAGGATAGGGCAAAACGGGGATGGATGATGGTTCAGAGGTGGTGTCTTGGCGGGGTCCTGATTAGCGGCGCATTGCTGCTGAACGGCTGTGGCAATCCCGTGCCGCCCGCCCCAACGCCGCAAGAGGCCCTTGCCCTGCGGCCCGCCGATCCGCGTATCGCCAGCCTCTATGAAAGCGCCTGCAAGGCCTGTCACGCTGTGGCGGGAACCGGCGCGCCGCTGGTTCACGATCACGCCGCCTGGGACCCGCGCTGGAAACAGGGTCTGCCCGTCCTGCTAGACCATGTGCTGCAAGGCTATCGCGGCATGCCTGCGGGCGGCCAATGCCTGACCTGCACCCCTCAAGATCATCAAGCCCTGATCCGCTTCCTCGCCGATCAGCCGGAGCCGAAACCATGATCAGCCGCCGAACCGCCCTCACCGCCCTTGGAGCCGGAGCCGCCGTCGCGGGATCAGGCGTCGCAGCGGTCGCTGTCGCCACTCATGACAAGCCTGAACCGCTGGCCCCACCCTCTACCGATAACCAAGGCCGGGTGGTTTGGCGCAACTGGTCCGGCATTCAGCACTGCTACCCTCAATCGCGCCTCGCGCCGACCAGTGCCGACGAGGTGGCCCATATCCTCAAGACCGCGCCGGGACCGATCCGAGTGGTCGGGGCCGGGCACTCCTTTACCGCGCTCGCCGTAACGCCCGGGACCATGATCTCGCTCGATCAGATGTCGGGAATTGTGGGTTGGCAAGGTGACAATGCCATCGTTCAGGCCGGAACCCGACTGGGCGCGCTGGGTCCAGAACTGGCCGCCAAGGGCCGGGCCATGGCCAACCTACCCGACATCAATAAACAGTCGCTCGGCGGCGCGCTGGGCACCGGCACCCATGGCACAGGCAAGACCCTGACCGCCATCCACGGTGACGTGGTGGCCTTGACCCTGGCCACCCCGAACGGCGATCTGATCGATTGCGATGCCACGCGCGAGCCTGACATCTTCCAAGCCGCGAAGGTCTCGCTGGGCGCGCTGGGGGTGATCACCAAGGCAACACTGCGCACCACGCCTAACCGCCGCCTGCACCGCCATGTCTGGGTCGAGCCGCTGGAGCAGGCGCTGGCCGAGGCCGAGGGCCGCTGGGCCAAGCACCGTAACTATGAATTCTACGCCATCCCCTTCACCGACATGGCCGCCTGTATCAGCCACGATGAGACCGACCTGCCCGCCCGCGAGCGCGCCAATGAACAGGACGACACGATCCTTGTCGCGCTAAAGGGCCTACGCAATCTGCTCGGCTTCTCCACTACTTTAAGAAAAGCTGCCGGTAAGGCCCTGTTATCCAGTGCAAAACCGGAAGAGGCGGTCGATGAGGGCTGGAAGCTGCTGTCCACCGACCGGCCCGAACGGTTCAACGAGATGGAGTTCCATCTTCCGGCCGAAAACCAGCTCAAGGCGCTCAAAGAGGTCGTCGAGACCATCGAGCGCGAGCGGCCTGACGTCTTCTTCCCCATTGAGGCACGCCGCATTGCGCCAGACGATGCTTGGCTCTCGCCGTTCCAAGGCGGGCCACGCGGGTCCATCGCCGTCCACTGTCACTATCGCGACGAGTTCGCCTTCATGTTCGAGTTGATCCAGCCGATCTTGCTACGGCACGGCGGGCGACCGCACTGGGGCAAGCTGCATAATCTGCAGGGCCGAGCGCTCGAAGCCCTTTACCCAAAATGGAATGATTTCCGCAGCCTAAGACAGCAGCTTGATCCAGAAGGTCGAATGTTGAACCTCTACCTCAAGGGCCTGTTCAATGTCTGATGCGCCATCAAGACGCGGACTTGTGCGGGCGGGATTGGCGGGCGGTGCCTTGGCGGCCCTAACCTTTGGAGGACTATCGATGCGTAAACGCGACCTCGGCGGTCCACACGACGCCTATTTCCTTGGCCTGTCCTCAGCCCTCGAACGGGCTGGCCTTGCAAGGCCAACGCTGGTCATTGATCAGGCAAGGCTTGAGGCCAACATTAAGGCGGTCAAGGCCGCCCTGCCCGCCCGTCAGCACCTTCGGGTCGTGGTCAAGTCGCTGCCGTGCGCAAGCCTGATTGACGCGGTGGCCGAGGGCATGGGCACAGAACGGTTCATGGTCTTCAATGCCCCGATGATGGCCACCATGGCCGCTGAGCGTCCCGGCGGGGACTATCTGATGGGCAAGCCGCTAGCAGTGGCCGAGGCCAAGGGTTTCTATCGCGACCTGCACCGCAACGCTTTTGATCCCGCAAAGCAACTCCAGTGGCTGATCGACAGCCCCGAACGCCTAGACCAATATGCCGCCCTCGCCAGCGCCAATGGTGCGCCGATGAGGGTCAATCTGGAGATCGATATCGGCCTCCATCGCGGTGGATTTTCGGGGCCAGAAGGGTTCAAGACGGCGCTGGACAGGATCAAGGCCTCCCCGAACCTGACCCTCTCAGGCCTGATGGGCTATGATCCGCACCTAGCCCATGTCGCCGCAGGTGAGGCCCGAGCCAAGGCGTTGGCTCGTAGTCAAAAGACCTATCAAGGCTTCATTGATCAGGTCCGAGAGGCGGACTTCGCCTTAGACGGGATGACACTGAACACGGCGGGAAGCCCAACCTTCCACCTGCACCGCGACAATCCCTATGCCACCGAGGTCTCCGTCGGCTCGGCCTTCGTCAAGCCGGTGGATTTCGACACTGACACCCTGACCGACCACGTCCCAGCCGCCTTTATCGCCACCCCCGTCATCAAAGCCCTGCCCGAGGCACTCATTCCAACGGCGGAGCAACTGGCGGGCCTCTTGCGGTTCATGGACCCCAACACCACTCGGGCGTTCTTCATCCATGGCGGCCATTGGCTAGCCACACCGGTCTCACCGCCGGGACTGGAATATTCTTCGCTGTTTGGGCGGTCGAGCAATCAAGAGCTGCTCACCGGCTCGGCCAAGATCACCCTGCAAGCCGACGACTACATCTTCCTGCGCCCCAACCAGAGCGAGGCGGTGTTCCTGCAGTTCGGCGATATCGCGCTCTATGATGGCCAAGAGATCAAGGAACGCTGGCCGGTCTTTAGCCCTTCGGCTTAGCCAGACCTGCCGCCGTCTGATCGGTCCAGTTCACGATCTGCATCTGGCAGTCCCCGACCGCTTGGTTCAGAGCTGAAACCAGCGATTGGACATGATTGCTCTTGGCGGGAACCTGACAGTCGAAGGCTGATTGGCTAACAATCGTGCGCTTTTCAGGATCGGCCAAGAGCCCACTGATGGTCACCGCAGCGACCGGAGACCGGCGCGATCCCTCGCTGTAGCGCACCTCTAGAGCCCGGACATCAAGCCGCAAAATGAGCTTGGCGCTGACCGGATCCTTCGGCGAGATAAGGCGGGCGTCGCCGCTTCCGCGCACAAAGGCATTGGCAAGGCTTTCCTCAAACAGCAACGAGGCGGGCATGGTCCAGCGCGCATCGGCGACATAGGCCGCCTGATCGCCCTGCCGCGTCAGCAGACGATCACCTGCGACGTCTCGATTGAGCTGGATGGTCCCTTGCAGTACGGGAACCGCGGCACCCTTTGACGCCGCCTCCGAGCCCGCCTGCGCCTCTAGGCCCAAATGATAGAGCTGCACCGGCTTTGCCTTGGGCAAAAGCGTCACGCAGCCCGCAAGGCTGATGGCAGCGAAACTAAGGGCGACGGTCACCGCCGCTCGCCGGATCATAGACGGGGATCGGGTCACGGGCGGACCTCCAGTTCCTTAGCCGGGGCCTTAGCAACAAGACCACGGGGATTAACTTCAGCCTCAGTGGCCAAGCGGTCCAGCGATTCCGCCGCCGCCTGCAGGGTCGAGATCGCAGAACTCAGGCGCGGCAAACCTGTTTTGGCGAACTCAGCCGTCGGCTCTTTCAGTTGCACAATCATAGCCCGCGCCTCCGCCGTCGCAGCCTTCAGTTCATCGGCAGCGGCACTGACATCGGCAAGGGTCTTGGTCGCATCGCCCTTCATAAGCGTATCGGTTGATTCACTAGCGACTTTCAGAGCCAAGGCGGCGGCATCAATATCTTTGAGCGCGGTTTCCGCCTCCGCCAAAATCGCCTTGCGATCGCGAGCTTCGGCCGTTACCGCCTCGATGTTCTTGAGCGTGTGACCGAGGCTCTTAATGTTCTCATCCGACATCACCTGATTGACCCGATTGATGGCGTCCAAGGTGCGGGTCAGCACCGTTCCGCCGCCCTCTAACAGGTCTGCAAGCGGGCCCTGCTGGCTCATGACCACCGGCACGGTGCCGCGCGCGGCAACATCTTTCAGGAGCGGCTTCGTCGAGGTGCCTGCTGTGATTTGAACATAGTTGACCCCCGTAATGCCTTGCGGCTCCAGCGTAGCGTAGGAGTCCGTCCGGATCGGCACGTCAGAGGTGATGCGAGCCTTAGCGATGACGCGCTTGGTATCCTTTGGATCGAGCGAGATCTTGGTCACCTCGCCGACCTTAATACCGTTGAAGTGAACCTCGCCGCCCTCAGACAGCCCGCGCACAGGACCGACGAAGGAGATGTCATAGACGGCATAGTCTTGGGCAAACTGAACCCGCGCCAGCCAGGTGACAAACACCGCCGCTAGGATCAGCAGGATCAGAGAGATCAATCCCACCAAGAAATAGTTGGCATTGCGTTCCATCAACCTGCCTCCTCGGCGCTCGGAGCCGGGTTCTTTAAACGGCTAGACGCGGCGACAGACGCCGCTGCCGCCCGACCTCGAGGACCACAAAAATACTCTTGGACCCAAGGATGCTGCGAAAGTTCGAGATCACGCGCCGACGCTTTGGCGACGATCTTCTTATCCGCGAGCACGGCTACGCTATCACAGATGGTATAGAGGCTGTCCAGATCGTGCGTGATCATAAAGACGGTTAGGCCCAGACTGGCCGAGAGGTCAGCGATCAGTTCGTCGAAGGCACCCGCCCCGATTGGATCAAGGCCAGAGGTCGGCTCATCCAAAAACAGCAGTTCGGGATCGAGCGCCAGCGCCCGCGCCAAGGCTGCCCGCTTGATCATTCCGCCCGACAGTTCAGATGGCTTGAGGTCAATGGCATGGGGCGGCAGACCGACCAGCGCGATCTTCAAGGCTGCCAACTCGCGCATGTCATTGGCAGACAGATTGCCATGCTGAAGCATCGGAGCCTCGACATTCTCTCCGACCGTCAGGTTGGAAAAGAGCGCACCGCGTTGAAAAAGGACGCCCCAGCGCCGATCAACCGAACTGCGGGCGGCACGGCTGGCCACCGACAGATCAACGCCAAAGATCTTGATCGTGCCTTCATCAATGGGCTTGAGGCCCAAAATGGTGTTGAGGAGCACCGACTTGCCAGAGCCGGAACCACCGACCACGCCGACGATCTCACCCTCGGTAATGGTTAGGTCCAAGTCCTTATGGATGACGCGCTCGCCAAAGCGTGAGACCAAACCCTTGATCTCGATGATGGGGTGCTGATCGAGGCTCACAGGTCGAGCTCCATATAGATCAGCGCAAAGACGGCATCGATCATGATCAGTGAAAAGATCGCCTGCACCACCGCTGAGGTCACGCGCCGTCCCAGCGACTCGACGTCGCCGCCCACTTCCATGCCCTGACGACAGCCGATCGAGGCGATGACCGCTGCCATCACGGGGGCCTTGCTCATACCGATCCAGAAATGGGTGATGCCGACATTCTCGACGATCCGTTGCAGGAAGAAGGACGGCCCAAGATCAAGCGCTGACCATGTAACCAGAAGCCCGCCTAAGAGCCCGGCCAAGGTCGCGATAAAGGTCAAGATGGGGATAGCAAAGAGCAGGGCAAAGAACCTCGGAATGACGAGGGCATCAAAGGGATCGATACCCAAAACCCGCATGGCATCAATCTCTTGGCTCATCTTCATCGAACCGATTTCAGCCGCAAAGCTACTGGCAGACCGACCGGCAAGGAGCACAGAGGTGATGATCACGCTGAACTCCCGCAGCACAGCGATGCCGATCAACTCAACGACAAAGACCTGTGCGCCAAACTGCGACAGCATGTTGGCCCCAAGCAAGGCGATCACCGCGCCAATGAAGAAGCTCGTCACCGCCACAATCGGCATGGCATCGAGCCCCGCCCGCTCGACTAGCGAAAAACAGGCGGCCCAGCGCACCCTCTGAGGGCTAAGCACGGCCCGGCCAATGGCGGCGAGCAAACTGCCATTAAAGGCAAAGGTGCCATAGATGTCGTCGCCGATGGAGTAGATGCCCCGCCCGACCCGCTCGACCAAGGCATGGAACGGTCGGTTCAGCGGCGGCTTTGGCTTTTCCAATGCGGCCGCATCGGCGACGAGGGCCAGAAGATGCAAGGTCGCAGGCCTGCCGCTTAGCCGGTCAGCCGTTATCTGACCGCCTAGGGCCCGCACGACGGCCAAGGCACCGGCCGTGTCCAGCCGCGCGACGTCAGAAAGATCGATGATGGCGCTCGGAGTGGTTCGGACCGCCTCGACCAAGCGCAGCCCAGCCTTGCCCAGTTGCACCGATGTCCATTCACCACTGGCGATGATGCGACAGGTGCCCTCGGCCTCTTCCAAGCGAAAATCAGCGCGCATGCTCATAGGGTCAGTCTAACAGAGGAGATGTGCAACCCCAAGGCGGTTAGGTCACAACCGCGCTGCCCCATTCGCTCCAGCCTAGGATTTGCGGAGTGCCTGGCAGGTACATGCCGTGCTGATCTTCAAGGCGAAAACCCGCCGCCGCGATAGCGCTGGCGATGGGGCGGGTCATGTGGCACCCACCGGCCAGCCGCTTCCAAATCGGCTCGATCCGGCGCTGCCAAGTTTGCACCTTGGCATCCGGAGCCAGGCCATGCTCGCAGAACAGGAAGGTTCCGCCAGGCTTCAAAGCCCGCCTCGCCTCCGCCAAGGCCGCTGCCGGGTCTTGTACGGAGCAGAGGGTGAAGGTGCAGACCACCGTGTCAAAGCTTGCATCAGCAAAAGGCAGGGCCTCGGCCGTACCCTTGGCAATGGTGACATTGAGGCCCTCAGGACGCGGCGCAGCCTCGGCAAAGGCACGAAGCTCGTCGGACGGATCGACGCCCTCGACGCTGCTGACCCGCTTGGGATCATAGAAGGCCAGGTTGAGGCCGCCGCCAATGCCCAGTTCCAGCACCCGGCCCTGAGCCAGAGGCACGACCTTGGCCCTCTGCTTCATGATCGGCTTGGAGGCACAGGCGCAGCCAATCAGCTTGGGCATGATGTGGCGGTCATAGAATGACGTCATCGGATCCTCCGGGCAGCCCTCTTTCGGGACCGCTTTAATCAGACGGACACGCTAAATCATTTTCGCCAATGGCAAACAGAAATTGTGCGAGGGCTTAGTCCTGCCCATAGAGCAGCGGATAGGCGTCGACCTTGCCACTGACCACATCGGTGACGCTGACCTCGGGCCATCCAACCTTGCTGTTGGCGCTAGCAGCCCAAGCCTCAGCCACCATATCGCGCAGGCTAGACGCCCCCGCCGCCAAACGACGGTTGACGAAATCTTGCCCGCGCGCGTCTCCCGCGACGAGACCACCGGCCTTTTCGAGATCATAAAGCGGTTCGACTTGGGTATTGGTGGCGCGCAAATAACGGACCGTCATCTGCTCAACGGTACAGCCGCAGGGGACATAGGGCGTCATTGCGGCTTTCAGACGGGCCTGATCCACGACCTGCCGCACTAGCGCGCCTTCAAAGCTGCCATGGATCGTGCGGGCCATTGAATAGCCCTTCGGATTGGGACCTTCGCCCCAGCCGTTATAGTGGATGCTGGTATGGAGCGGCTGGCTCGCATCACCGACATAGTGGGCCCAGATACCAATATTGTTGAGGATCAGGGTCTCGCGCCGCGCCAGATCCGCCTTGATCCAAGCCCGCTGCTGCGGGTCTTTGGCCTTTGGTAGCGCCGCCGTCAGGACCCGCCAGTGGGCAAAGTCCTTGGTGATCTGCTGCCAACCATCGACCATCGCATAGGGCAACAGTCCCGCCTTGCCGCTGTCAGTGCCGCCTGCACGTAAGGCTGTCTCATAGTCCGAGCGGGTAGCGACCATGGGCTCTAACGGCAACGCGCCCATAATTAGCCCCTTATCATCGAGGTCCACAAAGTGGTTGGGGTCGCGCATGGAGGCGTGCAAACGCCCCGCACCCTTGGAACGATCCAGCTCTCGGGCCAATTCGCCCACAGTGATCACTGCATCGGGTCGATGAAGGAAAGCCGGAAGGTCTGCGGGCAAGGCCTGCATTCCCGCTTCAGCGATGATCCGGTGGCCGGTCGCACCCCATGCCAAGGCCGACACTGGCGCGGCCAGCGCGACGATTGCGCTCAAGGAGGAAAGTCCAAGGCGCGCGCGCCTGAGGAGGGATGCCGTCATAGAGCGCCGCCTTTTCGATCAGTCTGTAATACCCACATCCGCCTCGACACGGGCTATCCAAGCCTGCACCAGCGGATAGGCCTGCATATCAAATCCGCCCTGCGGTGCAAGGCGCGTATAGGCCACCAAGGCCACATCCGCCAAGGTCGCACGATCTGACGCAAGATAGGCGCGGCCTGTAAGCCCCGCCTCCATCCGTGCCAAGGCCCCATAGCCCCGCTCGATCAGGCGCGGCTCGATCTGGTCGGCGCTCTTGCCCATCATGTGACGCTGAAAACGCACGACGGCGATGTAGGGCTCGTGGCTATATTGCTCCCAATACATCCATTCCAGCATCTTGGCCCGCTCGTAAGCGTCCGTCGGGATGAGATCAGAGCCCTCGGCCAGATAGGTGATGATGGCGTTGGACTGGGCCAGAACTCGTCCATCTTCCAGCACCACGGTCGGCACCTGACCGGCGGGATTGAGCGCCAGAAAGCTCGGCGTCTTGGCCTCATCCTTCAAGACATCAATGTCGATCCAGCGATAGGGGATCGACAGATAGTCCGCCGTCCATTTGACCTTCAGACAGTTTCCCGAGATGCGGTCGCCATAGATTTGCAGGGTCATAGAGCTGCTGCCTTCACCAACAGGGTTGATCCGAGCCCTTCATGCCCCTTAAATAGGCTCGGCTCAATACGCCAAGGCTGACCTCTGGTAGATCTTGTCTCGACGCACGCGCCTTCCCCTCGTCATTGGGTTCCTGATCGCAGCCGGTCTGGCGGTTCCGACCGCTTGGGGGCAGAGCGCAAAGCCTGCGCCACCACCTCCCGCAACTGTGGACAAGCCCGCCGCCGATGATCCGATTGGCGATCTGGTCAATTCAGCCCTCGAGCAGGTCAGCAACCTAGCCTTCAGCCCAGCGGCCATGATGCTCCCCGACTGGAAACTTGCGGTGCGGATGTACCACGCTGGAGCTAAGGGCGTAGGCGGCAAGGACTCGTTAGGGTGTAAGGTGGTGCCCATGCGCACCGTCGCCATCGACCCCAAGATCATTCCCAAGGGGTCAGTAGTCTATATCCCTGAGACGGTCGGCCTGCCCGTGCCCGGCGGCGGCGTCCATGATGGCATGTGGTACGCGTCCGACACGGGCGGAGCTATTCGAGGCGCGATGATCGACCTCTTCACCGGCTTTGGATCCTATTCGATGCAGCCCTTGATGAAGAAGGGACTGAACCTCAAGACCCTGTCGGCCCATCGGATCGGTGAATTCAAAGGCTGCCCGCCCGCTTGGCAAAATGGCAAGCCAACGACGCCAGCGCCTAAGCCCTAAATATCTGCGCCGACATCTCCGACGTCGGTATCCATGTCGAGGGGACGGTGAATGCCGCACTCGGTCTTGTCCGAGCCCGCCCAGCGTCCAGCCCGAACATCCTCGCCCTCTTCAACCGGATTGGTGCAGGGCCAGCAGCCGACTGAAGGATAGCCGTGAGCCACCAAGGGATGGGGCGGCAGGTCATGAAGCGCGATATAGGCGTCCAGATCGGCCTTATCCCAGTTGGCGAGCGGGTTGAACTTCACCTGATCGGGAGCCTGCTCAACCACGGCCAAACGCAGCCGGTCGCCGCCATGGAAGCGCTTGCGTCCGGTAATCCAGCCGTCAAACTCGCCCAAGGCCCGGTCAAGGGGCAGAACCTTGCGGATATGACAGCAACCATCCGTATCGATCTTCCAGAGGTCGGCCTTGGGATCGCCCGTCGCCAGATCTTGAAACTGAGGTCGCAGGTCACGCACATCGGTCAGACCAAGGCGCGCCGCGAGGGACTTGCGATAGTCGAGGGTCTGGCCGAACAACATGCCCGTATCGAGGAACAGGACCGGCATGTCTGGCTTGATCTGAGCGACCAGATGCAACAGCACCGCCGACTCCGCGCCAAAGGACGAGACCAGCGCCAAGCGATCCCCAAAGGTCTCGACCGCCCGCGCCAAGATCTCCTGCGGCGAGGCATGGCGCAGGTCCTGATCTAGCCGTTCCGCAAGGCTTGTCTGAGCCTCGGCGGTCTTGTCCTTGTGCAGATCTACACCCATAGGCCTAGCGCCTGCCAGCTTCGGCATAGGCCGGGACCCGGCCATCCGCCGCCGTCTGATAGACATGGCGGAAATGACCAGCGGCCCGGGCCCACTCGGCTGCAGTGGAGCCATCGGCGGGCACAAAGGCATCAATACCGCAGCGGGTCATCACATAGGCCTGCTCGCGCAAGACATCGCCCACGGCGCGCACTTCACCGGTAAAGCCCAACCGCTGACGCAGAAGGGTTGCCGAGGTGTAGGCCCGACCATCGCGAAACTTCGGGAAGGCCACGGCAACCAGCGCCAGACGCGGCAATAGCTCCGCCAGTTCTTCAACGGCCTCAGCCGGTTCGATCTGGACGCCCACGCGAACGCCGCTGGACAGCAGAGCCTCGCCCTCGGCCTTAATGCGGCTCAACGACACGATGACATCTGCGCCCTGAGGCACGGGTTCGCCGTCGACCACATAGACAAAGCTGTTCTCAACCTCGGCCGCGCCATCGGCGGTGAACTTAATGAGCGTCGACATAGACGGCCTCCTTGAACGGCGTCATGCCAATACGTCTGTAGGTGTCGAGGAAGCGCTCCTCGCCTTGGCGCTCAGCCAGATAGACCTCGACCAGACGGTCGACCGCAGGCGCGACCTGTTCGGCATTGAGGCCAGGGCCGAGGATCTTGCCGATGCTGGCATCTTCTGCGCCCGAACCGCCAAGGGTCAGTTGGTAATATTCCTCACCCTTCTTATCGACGCCTAGGATGCCGATATGGCCGACATGGTGGTGACCGCAGGCGTTGATACAGCCCGAGATCTTGATCTTCAGCTCGCCGACCAATTCGGCCCGGTCCGCATCAAGGAAGCGCTGAGCGATCGACTGGGCCACAGGAATGGCGCGGGCGTTAGCCAGAGCGCAATAGTCCAGACCTGGGCAAGCGATAATGTCGGACACCAGATTGATGTTCGGCGTCGCCAGACCCACAGCCGCCAAGCCTTCGAACAGGGCTGGCAGATCGCTCTGCTTGACGTGCGGCAGGACGAGGTTCTGCTCGTGAGTTACCCGGATATCGCCAAGGCTGTAACGCTCGGCCAGATCGGCGATGGCCTCTAGCTGGTCTGAGTTGGCATCCCCGGGAGTGGCATCATGAGCCTTGAGCGAGACATCGACGATGGCATAGCCGGGGGCCTTATGGGCGCTGACATTGTTGCGCACAAAGCGGGCCAGCGCGGGATTGGCGGCGCGGGCGGCCTCAAAGGCGGGGTTTTCGATCGACATGACCGAGGCGGGGGACGCGCTGGCGGCGGAACTCACCGCGTGGTGCCGGGCCGAACTGTCGGGCGTGAAGACCCCGCGCCAGATCGACTTCGCCAAGTTCCGCGCGATTGCCGACAAGGTGGGGGCTTACCTGCTGGTCGATATGGCGCATTTTGCAGGGCTTGTTGCGGGTGGGCATCACCCCTCGCCCTTCCCCTATGCCGATGTGGCGACGACCACGACCCACAAAACCCTGCGCGGCCCGCGCGGGGGCATCATCCTCATGAAGGCCGAGCATGAAAAAGCCATCAACAGCGCCATCTTCCCTGGCCTGCAAGGCGGCCCCTTGATGCACGTCATCGCAGCCAAAGCCGTGGCGTTCAAAGAAGCCATGCAGCCTGAATTCCAAGCGTACCAAGCCCAAGTGGTGAAAAACGCCAAGATCGTGGCTGAGACTTTGACAGCGCGCGGCCTGCGCATCGTCAGCGGCGGCACACAAAGCCACGTGATGTTGGTGGACCTGCGCTCGAAGAAGATCACCGGCAAAGAAGCCGAAGCCGCATTGGGCGCTGCGCACATGACGATCAACAAGAACGCCATTCCCAATGACCCAGAAAAGCCATTCGTCACCAGCGGTGTGCGTATTGGTACCCCTGCGATGACGACGCGTGGTTTCAAGGACGAAGAAGCACGCATCACGGCCAACTTGATCGCTGATGTGTTGGACAACCCACACGACGAGGCCAACATTGCGGCAGTGCGTGCCAAGGTGCATGCGCTGACTGCTAAGTTTCCTGTTTACAAGTAACTTCTTTAAACCCCGTCCTGTGTGGCGGGGTTTTTGTTTGTCTTCGTCGGGTTGTACGTTAGTTAGTTCGTGAAGTTTTGGTTCGTTCGTGAAGCTTTGACTCGTGAATGTTTCCCGCCGGAGAGAGCACGGGTTGCAGGTGCGGCGGGCTCTTCATGCTGTGCCAGAAATCATCACCCGCCGCACCTACAACCCGCGCTGTTTGAGGTTAGAAACGGTTCGCTCGTTGCTTTGCAACTTTGTCGCCCTCACGTGTCTACTGAAGTGTGCGAGCGAAGCAAAGCACGCCGCAGACTGAGGGTGTTTGGTATTGGCCGCTGACGATTTCTGGTACTCCAGCATGAGGAAGCGGCCAATACCAAATGCCCTCAGCGAGCCCAGCACAAAAAGAAGCACGCAAACAAAACGCAAAACCAAAAGCAAAAGAGAAAACAGCACATGAAATGTCCCTTCTGCGGCCACCTAGAAACCCAAGTCGTCGAGACCCGCATGTCCGAAGACGGCGACTCCATTCGCCGCCGTCGCCAATGCGGCGCCTGTGAAAAGCGTTACACCACCTACGAACGCCCCGACGTCAGCTTCCCCAACATCGTCAAAAAAGACGGTCGCCGCATCGACTACAAGCGCAACAAACTCCTCGAATCCATGGGCCTCGCCCTGCGCAAGCGCCCGGTTAGCACCGAACAGGTCGACAACGCCATCGAACGCATTGAAGAAAAACTACTCAGCCTCGGCCAACGCGAAGTGCCCTCCACCCGCATTGGTGAGTTGGTGATGCGCGAACTCAAAAAACTCGACAAAGTCGCCTACATCCGCTTTGCCAGCGTGTACCGCAGCTTTGAAGACATCGACGACTTCAAGAGCTTGGTGGACGAAGTTCGCAAGTAGTTTTCGAGTCTCAGCCATGCGCTGATGGCCCTTCAAAACCTAGCATTTGCGCCATGCAAACGCTGGGTTTTTTACTGTCTCAACGCCACAACCTGCGAGGTTTCAGCCTCGTTGAGCTGCTGGCATGCCTAGCCATCATGGCCATCACCGCCGCATTGGCCACGCCCAACTGGCAGCGCTTTCAAGAACGCAGCCGTGTCGAGGCCATGCGCGACCAGCTGGTGAACGATTTACAAAGCGCGCGCCTTCGCGCCATGCAGCGCGGAGAAACCTTGCAACTCGCACGTTTGCGCGATTGCACATGGGGAGCCTCCACCAACAACGATTGGAGTTGCGGCTGGGAACTGCGCGTGAAATCAAGCCAAGCTGTCTTGCAAACCTCGCAAAGCCAAACCCCACTCCAAGTGACATTTAGCAAGTCAGAGCCCCTCGACATCAGCCAACGCGGCGACCTTGGCACCGTGGGTGACCGTTGGGTCATCAAGTCACGACAAATCGCCTTCAACATAGCCAACACTTTGTGTTTGAGCAGCGCCAGCCGTTTGCGCTGGCAATCGGGTGAGTCATGCAGCTGAAGCGCATGCAAGGGTTTGCCTTGATGGAAGCAATAGCCGCACTGCTGGTCTTGGTGCTTGGCATCTTGGGTTTGTTGTGGATGCACCAACAAGCCTTGGTCTTGCAACGACAGCAACTCATGCGCTCGGTCGCCATGGGCATCGCCGACGATTTGGCCGAGCGCATGCAGCTCAACGCACCACAGCATGCGATGTACGCCAAAACATGGGGCGCGCTCAGCAACCCTACCGGCCCTGACTGCGCATCCACCGCGTGCAGCCGTCCCGAGCTCGCGCAGTGGGACATGCAGCAACTCCAAGCCAGCTTAGACAGCCAACTGCCAGAAGGCGATGCAACGGTCTTTGCCTTAACGGGTCTGAGCAACTGGTGGGGCATCGCCATTGCTTGGCGTGACGCAACAGAGACCTATCGCACCGATGCCGCGGCAGGCACCCCACCCTGCCCCGCACAAATGAGCTGTTTGCGTCTTTTCATAAGGCCCACACGATGAACGCCCCCGCGCAGCAGGGCCACACCTTGCCTGAACTGTTGATTGGCGTCGCATTGGGACTCGGGGTCATCGCCGCAGCCATTGCGGCATACGGGGCCAGCAAACAAACCTGGGCATCCATGGCCGCGGCCGATGCCGTTCACGCCAATGCACGCGTGGCCTTGCGCAACATCCGCGAACAAGCCCTCATGACAGGAGCGGCACACCTCAAAGCCAACAAC
>CALFYB010000403.1 GCA_937952995.1 uncultured Caulobacteraceae bacterium | reverse complement strand
GAGCGCGCCGCCTCTTTTTCAGATTGCTTCATGGCCGTCCGCAAGCCGAAAGTCATTGTTACACGCAAACTCCCCGATCCGGTGGAGACCCGTATGCGTGAGTTGTTCGACACAGAGTTGAACCTGACCGACCAGCCCATGGGGCAGGACGCGCTTCTTGATGCGCTGCAACGCGCTGAGGTGCTGGTCCCGACCATTACTGATCGGATTGATTCGCGACTTCTGTCACGCGCCGGTCCGTCGCTAAAGCTGATCGCCAATTTCGGGGCTGGGGTCGATAATATTGACGTCGCCACCGCCAATGCGCGCGGCATCACCGTGACCAATACGCCAGGCGTTCTGACCGAAGATACGGCCGACATGACCATGGCCCTGATCCTGGCTTCAGCTCGCCGCGTCGTTGAGGGCGCGCAAGTGGTTCAAACTGGCGGGTTCCAAGGCTGGTCGCCGACCTGGATGATGGGTCGCCGCATCTATGGCAAGCGCCTTGGCATTGTCGGGATGGGCCGGATCGGTCAGGCCGTAGCCAAGCGCGCCAAGGCCTTTGGTCTGCAGATCCACTACCACAACCGCAAACCTGTCAGCCCCCGCATCGAAGAAGAGTTGGAGGCCACCTATTGGGAGAGCCTCGACCAGATGTTGGCCCGCATGGATGTGGTGTCGGTCAACTGTCCCCACACGCCCGGGACCTTCCACCTCCTGTCCGCCCGGCGCATGAAGCTGCTTCAGCCCCATGCCATTCTCGTCAACACGGCGCGCGGTGAAGTGATCGACGAGGCAGCCCTAGCCAATATGCTGGCACGCGGCGAGATCGCTGGCGCAGGTCTGGACGTCTATGAGCACGAGCCCGCCATCAATCCCAAGCTGCTCAAGCTGCCCAATGTTGTGCTGCTGCCCCATATGGGCTCGGCCACCGTCGAGGGCCGCATCGACATGGGCGAGAAGGTGATCATCAACATCAAGACCTATATGGACGGCCACCGGCCGCCCGACCGGGTCATTCCGGCGATGCTTTAGAGGCCTTTCGGGCCAATTCAGCCGGGCTAGATCGGCCGCTCCGGCGCGCCGATCCCCTTTTCTTTGAGCCAAGCATCGAGATCGGCTGCGGACTTGTCGGCCACTTCCTCCATCGGAATATGACCCGCCTTCGGATAGAGGATGAGGGTTGAACCGGGAATCGCGGCGGCAAGAGCTTGGCCGACCTCCATCGGAATGATCACGTCCTCTTGGCCGTGCATGACCAGAGCCGGCATCTTCAAGGCCCCCAAAAGGGCACGAACCTCGCCCTCAGAGCGCATTGTGCGGCCAGCCTGCTGGCTTAGAAGGATAGCCCGGTGACCCTCGGCCCGGCCCAGCGCCACATGGCGGTCAATCATGGCCTGATCGACCATCTCCTTATGATAGAAGGCCGCCTTCAGCCCCCCGGCCACCAGAGCAGATGTATCAAGCTGCTGGCCTAAGGCGCGGGCCAGCGGGTAGCGCAAAAGCTTAAAGGCCAAAGGCGACTTGGCATTGGACTGTTCTCGCGGCAGACCGACACTGTCGACCAGAACCAAACCCTTGAGCCGCTCGGGATGCAGGGCAGCGAAGGTCCAGGCCACGCCGCCGCCCATCGAGTTGCCACCCAGAACGAAGGTTTTTACGTCAAGCCGCTCGGTGGTTTGAGCCACCACATCCACCTGCTTTTCGGTCGAAGAGACATAGGTCGCGGGCGCCCGCGTCAGGCCATGGCCGGGCAGATCGAGCGTGATGATCCGGTATTGGCCTCCAAGCCTCTGGACCCAAGGCTCCCACGTATGGAGCGAGGCGGAAAAGCCGTGGACCAGAACCAAGACCGGACCGCTCCGATTGCCTTGGTCGCGATAGTGGACGCGAAGCCCGTCGGGCAGGTCGAGATATTGTGAGGCGCTGTTGGCATATTTGGCCTCAAGCGTCTCAAACGGGATGTCGGGGCGACGCAGGGCCAGATAGGTCCCGACAATCAAGACAAGCAGGCCCAAAACAAGGCCGCCGATAATTTTCAAAGCCAATTTCATGGTCCTGCCCCCGCTCGCCCCATGGGGCCAATGACCTAGCCTACCGCACCGTTCCCGCAGGCGGGGCAGTCAGGATCAGCGCTTAATCTAACCGTCCGCGCCTCTGCGGATAGACCGTCATAGACAAAAAGTCGTGAGGACAGGGTTTCGCCAGCGCCCGTGATCTCTTTGATCGCCTCTAGCGCCATCATGGAGCCGATAATTCCCGCCAAGGCCCCGACCACGCCGACGGCAGAGCAGGTCTCCGCGCCGGGAGGGATGTCTGGCACCAGACAGCGATAACAGGGCTGGCCATGAAAGACTGCCACCTGTCCAGTCCAGCGTCCGATCGCGCCCGAGACGAGCCTCTTGCCGCCTGCCAGACAGGCCGCGTTGATCAGATAGCGCACCGCAAAATCATCGACCCCGTCGAGCACCAGATCATATTGAGCGATCAGGGCCTGCGCATTGTCTGCGGTCAGGGCGAAGGGGTGGGACACCACGTCAATCTGCGGGTTCAACTCGGCCAGATGCTGCGCACCGATATCGGTCTTGGGCCGCCCCACATCCTTGGTCTGGAACAGGATTTGACGCTGCAGGTTCGACAGACTGACGTGGTCGGCATCAATCAGACCCAAGGTGCCGACGCCCGCTGCCGCCAGATAGAGGGCCGCCGGTCCGCCCAGACCACCGGCACCGACCACCAGAACCTTGGCCGCCTTAAGTTTTTGCTGACCGGGGCCGCCAATCTCACGCAGCACCAGATGGCGGGCATAGCGCTCGACCTCATCGTCAGTGAACATGGCTCAGCTCCTTCAGATCGCGCCCTTGGCACCCCTTCTCTATGGGCCAAGATCGGGGGGCGAAGCAATCGGTGTGGATCAAGACCTTGGCCTTCGCCTGTAAGCGGGGCATGATCTTGGTCATGATCAGTAAGCCCAAATCGCTCACTAAAGCTTCGGCTAAAGCCAAAGCCAAGCCGCGCGCCAAACGCCTTTCGCCGCAAGAGCGTGAACGGATCGAGATCCTGTTTGCGCGCCTTGAAGCGGCCAATGCGCACCCGCGCACCGAACTTCATTTTTCAAACCCCTATACGCTTTTGGTCGCCGTGGTCCTGTCGGCTCAGGCCACAGACAAGGGCGTCAACAAGGCCGTCGAGCCGCTGTTCAA
This sequence comes from uncultured Caulobacteraceae bacterium, assembly GCA_937952995.1. GTDB lineage: Bacteria > Pseudomonadota > Alphaproteobacteria > Caulobacterales > Caulobacteraceae > CAISGS01. The sequence goes on along the minus strand of CALFYB010000403.1, from coordinate 375 downwards.
AAAGGCCGACAATCCAGCGGACATGCTGGCCTTGGGTTTGGAGGGGGTTACCGAGCACATCAAGACCATCGGCCTCTACCGCAACAAGGCCAAGAACGTCATCGCCCTGTCGCAGATCTTGATCGACCAGCATGGCGGACAGGTGCCGACCGACCGGGCCTCGCTCGAAGCCCTTCCCGGGGTGGGCCGAAAAACTGCCAGCGTGGTGCTGAACGAGCTCGATATCGAACCGGCCATCGCCGTCGACACCCACGTCTACCGGGTCGCCCACCGGCTCAAGCTGGCTAATGGCAAGACGCCTGATCAGGTCGAGGCCCAGCTGATGGCCATTGTTCCAGAGCGCGCCCTGACCCGGGCCCACCACTGGCTGATCCT
>CALFYB010000402.1 GCA_937952995.1 uncultured Caulobacteraceae bacterium | reverse complement strand
ACGCGCCAGTCTTCTGGGTTGCTTCGCTACGCTCGCAATGACGCCGTTAAAACAAAGCCCTTTCCCCCCTTGAGGGGGAGAGGGTTGGGAGTGGGGGGTATTCATCCCCTCTCTTTCCGCCGGAGTGAAAGGGTCTGGGTCCCCGCCTTCGCGGGGAACGCGGATCTTGGGGTGGGAAAGAAAACAAGGCCCTCACCCAACCCTCTCCCACAGGGAGAGGGCTTTTTACGTTCTTAGCCCTCGCCCCCATTGGGGGAGAGGGTTGGGTGAGGGGGAGCTCTACTGTCCTATCCGAACCGAAAAACATCTTGCCTTTTCGCCCCCACAGTCCAATCTGACTAAATAGTCACTTCGGAGGATCGCATGGCCGGGATCAAGATTGAAGACGTCGCCTATGTCCGGTTTCGGGCACCTGACCTCGCCGAGATGAAAGCCTATCTGGCGGATTTCGGATTGAGCGTGACGCAGGAGGACGATAGCCGCCTCTTTGCGCGCGGCACCGGTACCGCGCCCTTCGTTCACGCGACCGAGCGCGGCGAGCCCGGCTTTGCAGCTCTGGGCCTGCGGGCTGAAAGCCTTGAGGACCTCGAAAGCCTCGCCCGAACCGAAGGGGGCACAATCGAGCCGCTAGACGCACCCGGCGGCGGCTTCGTTCTGACCCTTCATGATCCAGATGGCCACAGGGTCGAGGTGGTCGCGGGCCAAACCTTGGCCGCACCCATAGCCCTGCCCGCAGGCGTGAAATGGAACAACGCCGAGACCCGCCAGCGCACCCGTCAGACCAAACGCACCGGACAGGGACCAGCCCATGTGGTCCGCCTTGGCCACTGCGTGCTCAATGTCTCCGACTTCCGCGCCTCGGAGGCTTGGTACAAGGAGCGGTTCGGCTTCATCACGTCGGACGAGATCGCCCTCGCGCCAGAGTTCTCGATCGGAGCCTTCTTGCGCTGTGACCGCGGCGAGACCCTGACCGATCACCACACGCTGTTTCTGATCCAAAGCCCGAACGGTCCCGGCTTTAATCACGCCGCCTTCGAGGTTGCCGATCTGGATGACCTGATGGCCGGGCATGAGCGCCTCAAAGCCGCCGGGCGTACGCCTGAATGGGGCATTGGCCGCCACTATCTTGGCAGTCAGGTGTTTGACTATTGGCGCGATCCATGGGGCCATACGCTGGAGCACTGGACCGACGGGGATCTGTTCACCGCCGCCGACGGCTCCAACAAGGCGACCATCCAAGAGCTGCTGGGCGTTCAGTGGGGCCCGACGCCCCCTGCGACCATGGGCTAGCCCACCACCCTTTTCAGGAGAGACCTTCATGAAATTAGCAACCTTTAGCCAAGGCAGCGCCTCCGAACTGGGCGTCGTTCTCGACGGCGAGCGCATTGTATCCTTGACCCGCGCAGCCCCTAGCCTTGCGCGCAACATGATCGACCTGATCGCCCGCTGGCCGCAGATCGAGGGCGAGGTTCGCCGGATTGCCACCGAGGCCAAGGACAGCCTCGCGCTGGCCGATGTGCGCCTTCACGCCCCCGTGCGCCGCCCGGGCAAGATCATGGCCATCGGCCTGAACTATGCCGACCATATTGCCGAGAGCAATATGGGCACGCCTGAACATCAGATCTGGTTCACCAAGGCCGTCACCTCGATCAATGGTCCTTACGATCCAATTCAAATTCCCAAAGTGTCTCAGGCGGTCGATTATGAGGCCGAGCTGGTCGCCGTGATCGGATCAGGCGGACGTCATATTTCCAAAGACAATGCCGCGAGCGCTGTGTTCGGCTATTGCGTCGGCAATGATGTGACCGAACGCGCCTGGCAGCACCGCACGCCGCAGTGGGCTCTGGGCAAGAGCTTCGACACCCACGCCCCTATCGGCCCATGGATCACCACCGCCGACGAGGTCGCCGATCCGCACAATCTTGGCATCCGGGGTCTGGTCAATGGCGAGCTGCGCCAGAACTCCAACACCGGCAATCTCGTGTTCAATATCTGGGACCAGATCGAGCACCTTTCCAAGGCCATGACCCTAGAGGCCGGAGACCTGATCTTTACCGGCACACCCGGAGGCGTGGGCGCGGGCTTCAAGCCGATGAAGTTCCTCCAACCCGGTGACCGCTCACGCATCGAAATTGACGGGCTGGGGGCCATTGAGGGCGTCTGCGAGCCCGAAGCATGAGCGCCGAAGTCTTTGACTGCGATGTCTTGATCGTAGGCCTAGGCCCTGTCGGGGCCGTGCTGGCCGCCCTGCTAGCGCAAGAGGGCGTGACCTCCATCGCCTTCGACAAGGATGCCGAGGTCTATCCCCTGCCCCGGGCCGCGCATTTTGATCACGAGATCATGCGCCTGTTCCAGCAGCTGGGATTGGCCGAGGCCGTCCTGCCCCATACCCGCCCCGCGCCAGACTATGAATTTAAGTCGGCCGATGGTCAGCTGTTGCTGAAATTTCCGTCCTTTCCAAGCGGCAGTCCATCGGGTTGGGGGACCGGCTATATGTTCAACCAGCCGGACGTCGAGCGGGCGGTGCGGGCCAAGCTGGCGCAAAGTCCGCTGGTTCAGACGCCGTTGGACTGGCAGTTCAAAGACGTCGAACAGGACGGCGATGGGGTCAGCGCCCTGATTGACACGCCTGAGGGGCTCACATCCATAAAGGCGCGCTACCTGATCGGCTGCGACGGGGCCCGCAGTCCCGTGCGCGAGGCCGCTGGCCTGTCCTTGCTGGATCTGGAATTTGACGAGCCGTGGCTGGTCATCGATTCCAAGGTCACCCAGCCCGAGCTCATGCCGACCGTTAACCTGCAGATCTGTGATCCAGCGCGGCCGACCACCTGCGTCCTGATGGGGCCGGGCCGCCATCGCTGGGAGTTCATGCTGCTGCCCGGCGAGACCGCCGAACAGGCGCTGGACGACGGGTTCATCCGAAATCTCCTGGAGCCTTGGGACTGTGCCAGGGGCGTCGAGATTGATCGCAAGGCGGTCTATCGCTTCCACGGCCTCGTCGCTGATCGTTGGCGCAAGGGCCGCGTACTGCTGGCCGGAGACAGTGCTCACCAGATGCCGCCCTTTGCAGGCCAAGGCCTCTGTTCGGGCCTACGCGATGCGGCCAACCTGTCTTGGAAGCTGAAGGCGGTGATCAAGGACGGGGCCGACGCGGCGCTTCTGGACAGCTATCAGCCAGAGCGCGATCCCCATGTGCGCACCTATATCGGGCTGGCCATTGGCATGGGCAAGGTGGTCTGCACCCTCGACCCGGCGGCAGCGGCCATGCGCGATGCCGGAATGCTGGCACAGATGGCGGCGGGCAAGTCCGCCCTCCCACAGCCGCCCATCCCGGCATTCCCAGAGGGCTGCATCCTGAAGGGCACCCCAAGCGCGGGTGAACTGTTCCCGCAGCCTTGGGTCCAAGCGGGCAGCGAGACTCTGCGGCTGGATGACCAGATGGGACCGGGTCCGTGGCTGATCCGCAAGGACCGCTTGAGCGAAGGACCGCTAGCGCCCTTTGCAAAGGCCCTCGGTGATTGGCTGGATACCCGCAAGGTCGAGGCGGTGATGGTCCGCCCGGATCGCTATGTGTTTGGTTCTGGCGATCCAGAGGCTCTCCAAGCCGCCTATCAGGATGCCGTGCGGATCAGGTCCGTCGCGGCCTGAGCCGAGATGGCCTGCGCCTCGGCCTGATCAAGGCCAAAGCTGCGAAGAAGCAGGGTGCAGAGCTGCTCTGCCAGCAGCCCCACGTCCGTGCCCGGCGGCGATTCCTGAAGCCGGGCCAGCGCGATCTGGCCAGACCCCATGACCAGCAGCACACCCGCCTCGAGGGACGGCAGCGCAAAACGGCCGCTTGCCTGCCCTGCGGCAATGTCTTTCACCAGTCCCTGATTGAGCGGCGCATCCATCGCAGTATGTCCGCCTTGAATCCTCATCAGGGCACCGGCCCGTTCGGGCTGCTCAGCGGCGAAAGCCAGATAGACGCAGAGACCCCGAACCGTGCGGTGGGCAGGATCGGTGATGCCTTCGTTGGCCTTGGCCACGGCCCGTTCAAGGCCAGAGCGAATGTCGGCTGTGACAGCGCGAACCAGAGCCGCGCGGTCGGGGAAATGATTATAGAAACTGCCCTTGGCAACCTTGGCCGCCAGCTTCTCGGCTTCCTGGCGGTCAACGGTCTCGGCCGCCTTTTCCACCAGGCTGACGATGTCGCCCATGCCCAGGATGCGGCCGGCGATACGCTCGGGATGGAAGGGCTCCAGCGCGTCGATCTTCTCGCCCGTGCCC
>CALFYB010000401.1 GCA_937952995.1 uncultured Caulobacteraceae bacterium | reverse complement strand
AGCCAGCAGGATGTGGGCTGTTTCGGCTGAATCACTTAAAGGGGCCGATAGCGCCGTAACGGTACCCACCGATTCAACCGCGTCATGTGGGTCAGCAGTAGCCTCAAGTGGCAACGTAAACCAGAAACAGCTGCCTTCCCCCTCCACGCTGTCAACGCCTATCTCCCCCCCCATGCCCTCCACTAAGCGTTTGCTAATGGCCAAGCCTAAGCCGGTGCCGCCAAAGCCAATACCGGCCAAGCCCGCCCCCGCGTTCAATTTGGACCAGCTAGCCGCGAGCGTCAGCAAGGCCAAGCCGCAAAAGCCAACCCCGACGCCAGCAGCCAAGCCCGCGCCCAGCCTCGATCTTGACGCCCTAGCCGCCAGCGTCGGCAAGAGCACGTCCAGCGCCAAGCCTTCGTCGGCCCCTAAGGGGGCGACCCGGGCCCAGACCGATCTTGTCGCCCGTCAAGCCGTCGGTGCGGGCAAGGGTGCAACCTTGGACCAGTTGGCAGCGATCAGTGCCAAACTCGGACGGCTCTGGAACCCCAACTGCGGGGTCGAGGGGTCTGCCAATGTTGTGGTCAAGGTTCGCCTGACCCTTGACCCCAATGGACGATTGCTGCGCGCGGTCTTGGTCGATGAGCAGCGCATCAATGGTTCTGGCGACAGCGTGTTACGCGCAGCCGCCACCCGAGCCTTGACGGCGGTCGCTCGTGCCGCGCCCTATGATGAACTGCCCTCAGAGGATTTCGCCAACTGGCGCTCCTTTGTGGTCGCCTTTGATGCTCGCCAGCAATGTCGAGGCTATTGATGAGGAAGTCCCTGCCCATGTCTCTGGTTCGAAATGGTCTGATGGCGATTGCCGTGGTGATCTTAGGTCTCGTTTGGGGGGCTGCGGGCCTGACCCCGGCGCGCGCGGAGATCGAGATTCAGGTCAATCAGGGTACGCTTCAGCCCCTGCCCGTCGCGGTTCCGGCCTTCACGGGCGCGGGCCCCTATGGCGCTGACATCGCCAAGGTGGTGTCTGGCAATCTGGAGCGGTCAGGCTTTTTCCGGCCGCTTGATCCGGCGGGCTTTGTCGAAAAGAGCTTGGACGTCAATGTCCAGCCCCGCTTCCCGGACTGGAAGGCGATCAGCGCTCAGGCCCTGATTAATGGCCAAGTGACGGTCGATCCAGACGGGCTCTTGCGCGTCGATTTTCGGCTCTGGGATGTCTTTTCAGAGCAGCAGCTTTTGGGCCTTCAATTCACCTCAACGCCGGAAAACTGGCGTCGGATGGCGCACAAGATTTCTGATGCCGTCTATGAGCGCCTGACCGGCGAAAAGGGCTATTTTGATACCCGTGTCGTGTTCGTCGCCGAAAGCGGTCCTCGCATCGCGCGCATCAAGCGTTTGGCGATCATGGATCAGGATGGGGCCAACCCCAGCTATCTGACCAGCGGCGCGACCATGGTCATGACGCCGCGATATTCGGCCAGCAGCCAGAAAATCACCTATATGGCCCTGCGCGACAGCGGTGCCAGCATCTACCTGCTCAATATCGAGACCGGACGCCAAGAAACGCTCGGCCAATATTCGGGTATGGTCTTCGCGCCGCGTTTCTCGCCCGATGGCCAGAAGGTGGCCCTGTCGGTCGAACGCGGGGGCAATAGCGATATTTTCGTGATGGATCTGAGCAGCCGGGTCTCGACGCGCCTGACCAGCAGCCCGGCCATCGATACCTCGCCATCCTATTCGCCCGACGGCAGCCAGATCGTGTTCAATTCGGACCGGGGCGGCAGTCCGCAGCTCTATCTGATGAAGGCCGACGGCAGCGATGTGCGACGGATTTCGTCTGGTGAGGGGCGCTACACCACACCCGTCTGGAGCCCAAGAGGTGACTTTATCGCCTTCACCAAACAGACCGGCGGTCAGTTCCATATTGGCGTGATGCGGCCTGACGGAACCGATGAGCGGCTGTTGACCACCAGCTATCTGGATGAGGGTCCAACCTGGGCCCCCAATGGCCGGGTCCTGATGTTCTTCCGCGAAGCCCCCGGGGTCGCCCCAAAGCTCTGGACCGTCGATATTAGCGGCCGAGTCGTGCGGCCTGCGCCCTATTCTGGGTCAGGTTCCGACCCGGCCTGGTCGCCCCTGCTCAATTAGGCCGAGTTTAAACGCTTTGCGTTAAGTCACGCCCTATTGTCAGTTTTCGTTCATGATGCCACGCTAGTCTTACGAGACTATCTTGCATTTTCTATCTGGCCCTGTTCCAAGCCTCGGCTCGAATAGGCCGAGACCGTTTCAGCCGCGTCTATGAACCCGAAGGAGAAGTTCGTGATCCCCAGCACCAAAGCCATCGTCAGGCTGGCCCTGATCGCGGCAGCCGCAGTGTCGCTTGCCGCCTGCGCCACCCGTAAGGCTCCGCCACCGCCTGCGCCAACACCTGCGCCTGCACCCGCGCCAGAGCCCGCGCCGCCGCCCGCCCCTACGCCGCCTCCGCCCGTCGTCCCGACCGGACCCGCGCCAGGATCGGTGCAGGATTTTGTCGTCAATGCCGGTGAGCGCGTGTTTTTCGACTATGATTCCCATGCCCTGCGCGCTGAAGGCAGTGCCATGCTTGACGCACAAGCCGCTTGGCTAGCCCGCTATCCAAACGTCAAGGTCCGCATCGAAGGCAATGCCGACGAACGCGGTACCCGTGAATATAACTTCGCCCTCGGCGCACGCCGGGCCAATTCCGTGCGAGACTATTTGGTCTCAAAGGGCGTGGCTGGGAACCGGATCGAAACGGTCTCCTATGGCAAGGAAAAGCCTATCGATGGCGGAACCACCGAAGAGGCTTGGGCCAAGAACCGTAATGCCCACACAGCCCTGACCAGTGGCGCGCCGCAATAGGCACGCCTTGGTCTAAGGACTATGGATCTTTGGAAGGGGGCTGCATCTGCGGCCCCCTTCTTTCCATTTATGACCCCCTTTTCCTTGGGGGCGGCTTGGCCCATTGTGGCCGCGATAGTTTGATTTTGATCTGACGGGTGACCTGATGAAGACCCTATATGCGCACCCTAATTTGCGGCCCGCCCTCGCCATCCTCATGGCCTTGGCCTTCAGCCTTTCGGGGCCCGTCTCTTCAGCACGTGCCCAATCGGACGATGCAGCCGCTAAACGCTTCGACAAGATTGAGCGGCAGTTGCGCGAAGTACGCGACATTGTTCTACAGGCGCGCAGTACGGGTCAGCCGGTTGAGATCAAGATGGCGGGTCCCGATCCTGAGATCGCCACCCTGCGTACCCGCCTCGACGATCTAGAACTGACCCTTCGCCAAACCACCGGACAGATCGATAGTCTCGGCCAAGAGTTGGCCAAGGCGCGTCGGGATCTGAAGGCTTTGGAATCAGACAATCACGCTCTGCAGGACCGGATGGCTGCTGTTGAGGGTCAATTGGCGAGCGCAGCGCAGGCTGCCGCTCAGGCTGCGGCGCAACCCAAGCCAGCGCCCGAAACGGCCGCTCCGGCAAAGGCCCCTGCGCCGTTGGCAGCACCCAAGCCTCAAGCCGCTGTCAAACCGGCTGCCGCTGCCACCGCAATCGGCGAGCGAACCGCTGCCTTTCAGCGGGCCAAGCAACTGCTGCTCGACGGGCAGTTCCCTGCCGCTTCCGCCGCGTTCCAAGACTATGTCGACCAATATGGCGACACCGCCCCCAATGGTCCTGAGGCGCGCTATTGGCTGGGTGAGACCCTGTTCATTCGCGGGTCCTATGCCGATGCCGCCGCCGCCTATATCGGGGCTATTCGCGGTTGGCCCCCGACGGTTTGGGGCGCTGAGGCGGTGGTCAAGCTGTCCATGTCGCTGATTGAGTTGAAAAAGACGCCAGATGCCTGCCGCACCCTAGACGAGTTTGGTCGTCGTTATCCGGCGGCAGCCCCTGCGACCAAGGCGAGGGCCGACAAGGCACGCCTTCGCGCCAAATGCGCCTAGGCCAGTCTGACTCGGCTGGGTTTCTGCAGGCTGAGACTGAGCGTCTGCTGACCCGGTATCTGGACGGAGAAGCGCAGACGCCCCTCGCTGTGGCCTTTTCGGGCGGCAGCGACAGTCTAGCGACCTTGCAGGTGACATTGGACTTTGCCGCCAAGCGAGGCCGCAGGGTTCTGGCATTGACGGTTGACCATGGGCTTCAAGCCGCTTCACGCGGGTGGACCCAGCACTGCGCGGCCCTTGCCGCCAGCCTCGGTGCAGAGCCCGTGTCGTTGATCTGGGAGCAGAACCGACCGGACGCGGATGCCAACGGCCTTTCAGCGGCGGCAC
>CALFYB010000400.1 GCA_937952995.1 uncultured Caulobacteraceae bacterium | reverse complement strand
GGTCTTGCCAAAGCCGACATCGCCGCAGATTAGGCGATCCATCGGACGACCCGCAGCCAAATCGGCCAGAACATCGGCAATGGCGCTGAGTTGGTCCTCGGTCTCCTCATAGGGGAACCGGGCGCAGAACTCTTCGAACAGGCCTTGCGGCGCATCAATCGGATCGGACTTGTTGAGCAGACGCGCCGCCGCGATCTTAATCAGGCCGTCGGCCATCTCACGCAGGCGCACCTTGGCGCGGGCCTTGCGGGCCTGCCAAGCCGCGCCGCCGAGGCGGTCAAGGATGACATCGTCGCTCTCGGAGCCATAGCGGGTCAGAAGATCGATATTCTCGACCGGCAGATAGAGCTTGGCGTCGCCGCCATATTGAAGTTCCAGACAGTCATGCGGCGCTCCGGCCACATCCAGCGTCTTCAGGCCCTCATAACGCCCGATGCCGTGATCAATATGGACCACCAGATCGCCCGCCGTCAGGGATGAGGCTTCGGCGAGGAAGTTCTGGGCCCGCCTGCGCTTATTGGGACGCGCCAGACGGTCGCCGAGGATGTCGGTCTCGGAAATGACCGCCAAAGTGTCGGTCTCAAAGCCGGTGTCGAGCGGCAGCACGACCCTCTGCGGGCGCTTGGGGTCCGCCGCCTTGGCTGCCTGCCAATAGGGCGAGAAGACCAGGTTCAGGCCATGATCGGCCAGCATCGCCCCGAGCCGCTCGGACGAGCCTTCCGACCAAGAGGCGAACAGGACCCGCTTGCCTTGACTGGCCAGCATGTTGGCGTGGTTGGCGGCGGCTTCGAACAGATTGACACTATCGAGCGCACGCTCAGCCGAGAAGCCGCGTCCCTGCCGCGCACCCATATCGACCTGTTCCCAGCCCTCTTGCTGGAACGGCGTAAAGCGGCGCGACGGCAAGCTATCAAGCCTGCGGTCCCACTCTTCGGCGGTCAGATAGAGTTGATCCGGCTCCAAAGGCTTATAACCGGTGCGGCCGCCGGTACGGTCAGCCCGCACGTCATAGGCATCGGCGATCATGGCCAGACGCTCGTCGCGCGCCTCGAAGGCCAAATGATCAATGCCGATCAGGGCATCCGGACCCAGATAGTCGAACAGGGTCTCCATGCCGTCATAGAACAGCGGTAGCCAGTGCTCCATGCCCGCCCGGCGACCGCCCTCGCTGACCGAGGCATAGAGCGGATCATCCATCGGCGCGCCAAAGGCGGCGATATAGCCCCGGCGAAACCGCGAAATGGCTTCAGGCTCGACCAGAACCTCGCTGACCGGCAACAGATCGACCCGTGTCAGTTGGCCCGTCGAGCGCTGGGTGTCAGGATCAAATCCGCGAATGGTCTCCAGTGTGTCGCCGAACATATCCAAGCGAACAGGCTCTTCGGCATTGGAAGGGAACACATCAATGACGCCGCCGCGAATGGCGAACTCGCCCCGCGCCGAGACGGTCGAGGCTCGGACATAGCCATTTACCGCGAAATAGCGCTCGAGATCGGCCAGCAGAATATCTTGGCCCAAAACCGCGCTGTAGCTCGCCTTGGACAGGATGGTCCGCGAGGGAACGCGCTGCATCAGGGCTGGAACCTGAGTAATGACAAGCCGCGACGCCTTGCCCTCAAGCGGCTTGGTCAGTTGGCTGAGAGCCGCCATCCGCTGAGCCGCCACCCCTGCCGAAGGACCGATCCGATCATAGGGCAGACAGTCCCATGACGGAAACCGGATGACCTCAAGCTCAGGCGCAAAGAAACTCAGCGCGTCGGCGAAGGCATTGGCGCGCGCACCATCACGCGCCACGAAGGCGCAGGTGCCTCCCTTGGCCCGGACCAGATCGGCCATGACGAGGGCGTCAAAGCCCTCCGGAGCGCCGGCAATGTCCAGGCGGCCCGTCGCTTGGGCCATTCGTTTCAGGTCAGACGGAGAAGCCACGCGCTTGGATATACCTCAGATGCCGCGCCGGTTATGACCGGGCCGACGGGGCATAGATCTATGGGACGGACGGGGCAAGACCCCGCACGACACTTGAATTAGGCCGTTTGGCCGCTAAGGCGCGCCGCCGCCCGCTCTCGTCCGATCAGAACCAGCAAAGGTGCCATTTCCGGACCGTGATCCATGCCGGTAAGGGCGCGGCGCAGGGGTTGGAACAGGCCCTTACCCTTGGCTCCCGTGCGTTCCTTGACGGCGTTGGTCCACGCCCCCCAAGAGGTCGCATCCAAGGTCTCTGGCAGGACTGCGAGTGCCTCATTGAGGAAGGCCTGATCCTCGACCACAGGCGTCACCGGTCCACGAACCATCTGGGCCAAGGCGGTGACGTCAGCAAACAGGGTCAGGTTGGCGCGAATGGCCAGCCAGAAGGCCTCGCCAAGGTCGGAGTCAATCACGGCCAATCGCGGCTTAGCGGTCTCATAGGGCATGGCGTGCAGAACCTGCGCATTGAGGCGCAAGAGGTCCGCCGGATCGTAGCGTGCCGGAGCCCGGCCCATCTTGGAAAAGTCAAAGCTCTCGCCAAGCTGTTCCAACGAGGTGCCCGCTTCCAAAGGATCGCTCGTGCCCAGACGCGCCAGATGGCTGGTGACCGCCAAG
>CALFYB010000399.1 GCA_937952995.1 uncultured Caulobacteraceae bacterium | reverse complement strand
AGGTTCGTGACTTCCTGATCCTGCACTACAAGGCCACCGAACGGCGTGACAGTCCGTTCTGGCGGCAATGCGCCGACATGGAAATCCCCGACAGCTTGACCCAGAAGATGGAACTGTTCCGCGAAACAGGGCGGGTCTTCCGCAAGAACGAGGAACTGTTTGCCGAGAACAGCTGGGTGCAGGTCATGATGGGGCAGGGCATCATGCCTCAGGCCTATCACCCCATTGTCACCAAGCTTTCGGAGCAAGAATTGGATCACCTGCTTGGCGGACTGCGCGACAGCATCGCCAAGACGGTGGCGAGCCTGCCCGAGCATCACGCCTATGTCGCCCGTTACTGCGCGACCAAGGAGGCCTAGGCCGATGCTGGTGAGGATGACCGTGATCTTGTTTGCAGGGCTGACGCTGCTGTCAGCGGCGCCCTCGCGCGCGGAGGATTGGCGCCTGGTCTGGTCGGATGAGTTCAATGGCCAAAGCCTTGATCGCAGTAAATGGAACCTGGATGTCGACTGCTGGGGCGGCGGCAATGGCGAGCGTCAGTGCTACACCGCCTCATCGCGCAATGCTGCGGTGGTCGATGGCAAGCTGGTCATTACGGCCCTGCGCCAACATGCGACGGGTCCAGCCCTGCCGAAGGATCAGCGCCAAAACGCGTCCGATCCCAATGCCGAGGTGTCTCGTGAATTCACGTCGGCGCGGCTGACCACACGAGGAAAGGCGGCTTGGCGCTTTGGTCGGGTTGAGGTGCGGGGGCGCTTGCCTCAGGGCCAAGGTCTTTGGCCGGCGATCTGGATGTTGCCTGAACGCGATGTCTATGGCCCCTGGGCCTCATCAGGTGAGATCGACATCCTAGAGGCGGTCAATCTCGGCGTGGCCTGTGCTTCCTGCGTGGGCGGGCGAGAGGATACAATCCTTGGCACGCTGCATTTTGGAAAGCCTTGGCCTAACAATGTCCATTCCGGAACCGAGATCCATTTCCCCGAAGGGTTGGAAGGGTTTCACACCTATGCCATCGATTGGGACGCGGACCGGATTGTCTGGCAAGTCGATGGCCGCACCTATGCGGAACGCAAGAGCAGCCAATGGTGGTCGTCAGGCTCGCCGGTGACCGGTGCTCCCTTTGACCAGCCCTTTCATCTGATCCTCAACCTCGCCGTCGGGGGGGGATTGGCAGAATCGCGCGGCTTGAAGGGCGTTTCGACCAAAGACTTTCCAAAACGGTTCGAGATCGAATGGATCCGTATCTGGCAAAAAGATAGTAATTCAACTAATTCACCCTCTGGACCCGCCGTGGCAGGGAGCAGATAGCGAATGGCAAGGCGCCGACAAGCGGTCACCATCAAGCATGTCGCGGCGGATGCGGGCGTGTCCCTGCAGACGGTGAGCCGCGTCATCAATAATGAGCCCAACGTCCGCGCTGAAATGAAGCAGCGGGTACAGGGCTCGATTGACCGATTAGGTTATGTTCCCTCAATTGCTGCACAGCGGATGAGCGGCTCCCGATCCTATTTGATCCTGGCGCTCAATGACCGCGATCGCACGATCGCTGACTGGCGCGCGCGGCAGGGTGCCGACTGGGTTGACCAGATGCTGTTTGGCGGCATGTTGAAATGTGCCGAACATGGCTACCGCATGATCTTTGAGTTGCTGGATACCCACAGCGATCACGTCGAGCGTGAGCTCTTGGGGGCCATCGCCGCGCTCCAACCCGATGGCATTATTTTGACGCCGCCCCATTCGGATAATGCCCAAATCGTCAAATTTCTGGCCGAGCAGAATATTCCCTTCGTTCGTATCGGCTCGATCCAGACCGATTTGGGCATCTCAATCTCTATGGATGATGAAGGGTCTGCGCGTTTGGCGACGCGCTATCTGGTTGGCCATGGTCACCGTCACATTGGGTTTATTGCGGGTCCTTCTGAATATGAACTGAGCGCCTGGCGCGTCGATGGCTGGATGTCCGCAATGCAGGAGGCGGGGCTATCGACCGCGAACCTGCTTGAGGTGGGCGATTTTACCTTCGCCTCGGGCGAGCGGGCGGCGCGGCGCTTGCTGGAGGCTCCCGTTCGCCCCTCGGCGATCATTGCCAGCAATGACCAGATGGCCTTGGCCATATTGACCGTTGCCCGCTCGGCCGGGCTCAGGGTGCCGGAAGATCTCTCCGTGATCAGCTTTGACAATACGCCGCTGATGAACTTCACCCAGCCGCCGATGACTGCGATCGATCAACCCATTGCGGCGACCGCGTCCAAGGCTGTGGAACTGATCATTGCCGCGCAGAAGAGAGAGCTCCTGCCCGAGGTCTTGACCACCATTTCGGCGACGCTTATCGAGCGCGGATCGGTCGCAAGGCTGGACTCAGCGTCCGTTGACTGACGCCGTGACCGAGGAGCGTCAGGCGACCCGGTTTCTTCTTCTCTATGCCTTGGCCTGTGCAGGCAGCGCGGTGGCCTATGTGCCCTTCCTGTCGATCCTCTTGCCCGTCAAGGTTTCGGCCCTCGCAGGTCCGGGCGCGGATGCCACGTGGATGGCCTATATGGCCTTTGCCGGGGCAGTCATGGCCAGCCTGTGCGGTATCGGTTTCGGCTATTTGAGCGACCGAACTGGAAGTCGTCGCGGCTTGACCGGTCTGGGATTGGTACTCTCCAGCCTCATGCTGCTGGCCGTTGGCCGGGCCAATAGTCTGACAGGCCTGCTGGCCGTCACCGCTTTCACGATGCTGGCCGAAGCGACCGCGCGTCCCATGGGCGGCGGTCGCTCGATCGGGCGTCAGTCGCAGAACGTCAGCCGTGCCGCGCCGACGCCAGCGCCGCAAC
>CALFYB010000398.1 GCA_937952995.1 uncultured Caulobacteraceae bacterium | reverse complement strand
AGTCCAAGGGCGAAAAGTTCCCCCTACCCCGGCTACGCCGGTACTTCCCCCAGAGGGGGAAGATTTGACGTTCCAAGATCTTCCCCCTCTGGGGGAAGTGGCGCGAAGCGACGAAGGGGGCCTTGTTTTACACGCCGAAAGAAACGCTACCGGTCCAACCGCGCGGCAAGGCTGGACGTGTCCCAGCGATGGCCGCCCATGGCTTGAATTTCCGAATAGAACTGATCGACTAACGCCGTCACCGCCAAGTGAGACCCATTGGTTCGCGCCTCATCCAGCACGAGACCGAGGTCCTTACGCATCCAATCTACGGCAAAGCCGAATTCGAACTTGCCCTCGGCCATAGTCTTCCAGCGATTGTCCATCTGCCAAGACTGGGCCGCGCCTTGGCTGATGGCGGCCAGAACCTCGTCCGTGTCGAGACCGGCATTTTTGGCAAAGTGGACCGCCTCGGCCAGCCCTTGAACCACGCCAGCGATACAGATTTGATTGACCATCTTGGCCAACTGGCCGCTTCCGGCTTCGCCCATGCGGCGCACAGCCTTGGCGTATGCACTGATCACTGGGACAGCGCGCTCATAGGCCGCGAGGTCACCGCCGACCATGATGGTGAGTGCCCCGTTCACAGCACCAGCCTGCCCGCCAGAGACTGGCGCATCGAGAAAGGCCTTGCCGGACTGAGCGGCCAGCAGCGCCATCTCCTTGGCCACCTTGGCTGAGGTGGTGGTGTGATCGACGATCAAACCGTTCGCCGCCAAGGTCGGTAAGATCGACGCAACGACCCCGCGCACATCCTCATCATTGCCGACACAGAGCGCGACCAGATCACAATCTTGAGCAGCCTCCGCGGCCGTCGAAAAGGCTGCGCCTGAATGGTCCACAGCCCAAGCCTGCGCCTTTGCTGCTGAGCGATTAAACACCCGAACCTCATGGCCAGCCTTGGCGAGATGCCCCGCCATAGGAAAGCCCATTACGCCAAGTCCTATGAAAGCAACGCGCATCGGCAGTTCCTCAAGAGGCTTCAATGCGGCCATAACGACCACGGAAATAGGTCAGGCCTTCGCCCTCATCAGCATCAAAATCGACAACCTCGCCGACGATGACCAGATGATCACCCATCTGATGGCGCTCATGTACGCGGCAGGACAAGCGCGCTAAGGCTCCGCGAATTCTGGGTGCTGAGCCCTCGCTCGGTCCAGCCTCAACGTCGCTTTCGGTCAGGCGGTAGCTGTCACGGCGCGCGCAGCGATCAGCCAACCCCCGCTGGGCCTCGCTGATCACATTTACGGAAAAGACATCGGCCACGGCAAAGTGCTTGCCGCGCTCGGAGGCATCATCGACGCACCAAAGGATCAGACGCGGCTCTAGCGATACGGATACAAAGGAGTTGATGGTCATACCCAAGGCAACCACGTCGGAGTCATTCGGCTCAGCGCAAATGGTCACGACAGCGACACCGGTGGCGTAGGTTCCTAGGGCCCGGCGATATCGGGTCGTTTCGTCCATGATCAATTGAAATTCCTGTTTAGCGGGATTTGCCCGGATAGGCCGCGGACCGCAACCCCATCTTAACGTCCCCTTGATATGTAATCGCGTGAAATAGCGTTTTACGGGCGAGATACCATCCATGGCGGCTAAAGAATCCGCAGTGATGATCAAAAAGGTCAAGAAGGTGGTCGGCGGCGGCCACCATGGCGGCGCGTGGAAAGTCGCCTATGCCGACTTCGTGACCGCTATGATGGCCTTCTTCCTGCTGATGTGGCTCATCAACACCACCTCGCCCGAACAAAAAATGGGTATTGCGGACTATTTTGCCCCTGCGAGCGTGTCCCAATCGAACAGCGGCAGCGGGGGCATTTTGGGCGGCACGGCTCTGGGCAAGGACGGCGCCAAGGAAAATGGGTCCGCCCGCGTGTTGAACAATTCCGCGCCTCAGAGCGAAAGCACTGACGACAATCCCGAATCTGCGTCATCCCAATCCGCCGAAGCGACTGAGGCGAAGGCTGCGCAGGCCGCCGAGCAGGCCTCGTTCCAAAGCGCAGCCCTATCGTTGCGCCAAGCCATGCAATCTATGCCGGAGCTGGCTGAGCTGTCCAAACAGGTGATTGTCGACCAAACGCCCGAAGGCCTTCGGATCCAGTTGGTGGACCAAGAAGGCCGGTCGATGTTCGAAAATGGCTCGACAAAGCCCAATGACCGCGCCCGCGTTTTGCTGCGTGCCGTAACCAAGATTGTCGACCAACTGCCTAACCGCGTCATTATTGCAGGCCATACCAACGCCTCCGACTCAAGTGCGGGCGCCGGCGACGGTGACTGGAGCCTTTCGGCTGGCCGCGCTGATGGCGCGCGCCGGGTTATGCAGCAATTTGGTATGGATATGGACCGTGTGGCTCAGGTGACCGGCAAGGCCAATTCTGAACCCCTGTTCCCTGATGACCCCACCCTACCCGGCAATCGCCGCATTTCTATCACCCTGTTGCGTGAAGCCCCTGTGCTTCCGCCTGATACGGGCATCTGATCTTCGAAATTTGTGCTGGCACCACACCCTTTTGGTTGCTTAGCGGTTCAGGATTTGCCCTAATGAAGGCTGGCTCTTTGGTTGGGCCAGGGACACCTTCTTTCAGTGACGCACCATTTTGCCTCTCGCCAGCTCCGGTTTTTTTTAACCGCACCGGCACCGTGCCCCTATCTGCCTGAAAAGGTGGAAAGAAAGGTGTTCGCCCACCTGCCTATGGCGGACGGCCCAACCGTCAATGATACCCTCACCCAGATCGGGTTTCGTCGGTCACAAAACATCGCCTACCGTCCCGCCTGTGAAGGATGCGATGCCTGTGTGTCCGCACGGATACCGGTTGCCGACTATGTTTTCTCGCGCTCTGAGCGTCGCGTTTTGGACCGGAACCAAGATCTGGTTCGCACAAAGGTCAAGGCCGAGGCGACGATGGAGCAGTTTGAACTGTTGCGCCGCTACCTATCCCATCGGCACTCCGAGGGCGGTATGGCCGATATGACGTGGCCCGACTTTGTGGCCATGGTCGAAGATACCAGCGTGCGCACGCACATGATGGAATACAGGCTCCAGGCCGAAGAGCACGGCCCGGCAGAACTGATTGCTTGTGCTTTGATCGATGAGTTGTCCGACGGACTGTCGCTGGTTTACAGCTTCTATAATCCTGAGGCGGTGAAACGAAGTCTCGGCTCTTTGATCATCCTCGATCACGTCAACCAAGCGCGTGAGCGTAGCATCCCCAGAGTCTATCTGGGGTACTGGGTGAAAAATAGCGACAAGATGGCCTATAAGGCCCGCTTTAACCCGCTTGAGATCCTGCGCCCTAATGGATGGGTTCTGATGTCCTCGCGTGACCGCGAGCCTGCATCGCGACCCTTGGAGAGCCGTTAGGGGCCTAAAACCAGCCCGCCGTTAACCGAAGGCCTCACTCCCCGCAAAAAGGGTGGGCTTTAGCAAAGACGAACATTTCCCTTCATCTCGTGGATCGGCTAAAGCCCGGCCTGTCCAACCTTGCCGACCTTTTGGGAGTTATCGGTGTCCCGGCTTTTCAGTGCCTATGTGATTGTTGACTGGAGCGCCGCCTCGAAGGCCGCGACCGGGACCGACTGTGTTTCGATTGGCGTTCTGAAACGCGATGTGCGCTTTCGGCTGGCGTTTGAATCCTTCACCACGCCAACCCGGGCCGAAGCTGAAAAGCGGTTAGGCCTGATCCTTGATGACCTGAAGAAGCGCAACGAAAAGGCCTTTATGGGCTTTGATTTTCCGCTTGGCTTCCCGACCGGCCTAGCTCCGGCGCTCAAGCTGACCACAGAGCCACGCTGGCGCGCTGTGTGGAACTGGCTCGATAAGATGGTCAAGGACAAGGCCGACAATACCAACAACCGCTTCGGCGTCGCCGCTGAGATCAATCGTCGGGTCACTGATGGGCCGTTCCCGTTCTGGGGCTGTGCACCGCGCGATACGCTCACGACCCTGCAGCCCAAAAAGACCCGCGACCATGGTGAGGGTGACCTTCCAGAGTTACGTCTCACGGACATCGCTGCAAAGACCGGCCGCTCGATCTGGAAGCTCTATTATGCGGGCTCGATTGGTGGACAGACGATCTTGGGCATCCCAGCGGTCAGCCGCCTTAAGGCCGCCAAGGCCGATGCTATGAAGATCTGGCCACTGGAAACAGGCTGGCAGACCCTGACCCCTGCAGAACTGGACGGCGTTGATCTGGTTGTCGCCGAGGTCGATCCCATGGCTGCCAAGGCCAATCCCGCGCCGGGCGAAGCCAAGGCCATCGCCCAACTCCGTGCCCTTGCTGAACAGTTTGCTAAGCTTGATGAGGCCGGAAAGTTTGGTGAACTCTTTGCCGCGCCCAAGGGCGTGGATGAGGCGAGCTTGCACATTGCTCAAACCGAAGAGGGCTGGATCCTAGGATCCTAGAACGCCCCCTACCCCGGCTGCGCCGGTACTTCCCCCAGAGGGGGAAGATCTAAAATGAGCAAATCTTCCCCCTCTGGGGGAAGTGGCCCGAAGGGCCGAAGGGGGCCTTGTTTTCTT
>CALFYB010000397.1 GCA_937952995.1 uncultured Caulobacteraceae bacterium | reverse complement strand
GCCGTCCAGCACCGCGCGGGTCGCAAGGCTGGCCGCATCAGACCCTACAAACCGCGCATACCAGTTCAGCGCATCCGTGGCAGCCAAAATCACCCCCATCTGGTGCCACGTATTGGGCAGCGCATGGCAGAATGTATGCACCGCTGTTTCCGGCGCGGGTTGATAGCCGTCATTGGCCGCAAACAACACGCCCGAGGTGCCAAGCGAGACAAACGCCTCACCCGCGCGCACAACGCCGACACCCACCCCCGAGGCTGCGTTATCACCTCCGCCGCCCGCCACGACCACACCCGCAGGCAGGCCCCAGCGTTCGGCCAGAATTGCGCGCAAGCTGCCCGAAACCTGCGAGCCTTCGACCAGTCGCGGCATCTGGGCGCGCGTCAGGCCGGTGGCCGCCAGCAGATCATCCGACCAATCCCGCGCGCCGGTATCAAGCCACGCGGTTCCTGCGGCGTCGGACATCTCCGCCACATGTTCGCCGGTCAGCCAAAGCCGCAGAAAATCCTTGGGCAGCAAGACCTTGGGCACGTTCAGAAGGCTCAGCATCTGCGCCGACCAGTCTTGGCCTTCCAGATCAAACAGCAGCGTGCGCAAAGCATTGGTCGCGTCGGTCGCGTGGACCGCGCCGCCGGTTAGACGCCAAACGACCCAACTGTCCATCGTCCCGGCCAAGAGCTGGCCCGCCGTTGCCCGCTCGCGTGCGCCGGGCACCGCATCGAGCATCCAAGCAATCTTGGTGCCCGAAAAATAGGGGTCGAGCAGGAGGCCGGTAATTTGAGACACGTCAGGTTCGTGACCAGCCTCTCGCAGGGCATCGCAAACTGAAGCGGTACGCCGGTCTTGCCAGACGATTGCGGGATGGATGGGACGGCCCGTTTCCTTGTCCCAGATCACCACTGTCTCGCGCTGATTGGTCACGCCGATGGCAGCAATGTCCGCGACATCGCGCCCAGAGGTCTCAACCGCCTCGCGCAGAACCGCAACCGAGGCCGCATAGATCTCTTCAGCATCATGCTCGACCCAGCCATCTTGCGGATAGGACTGCCTAAGGGGGCGGCTGGCCGTGGTTAAGGGACTGCCGTCGCGATCAAAAAGGATGGCGCGGGTGCTGGTGGTGCCTTGATCCAAGGCCAAAAGCAGAGGCTCGCCCATGTCCTGATTCCCCCCTATAAAGATTCTCATATGGTTAATCGTGTCTAACGGTCTGACACGGAAAGTGGAGTCGTTTCCTTGACCCTAGCGCAACTGGCGCAGGCATTAACAGAGCTCGCAAAGCTTCGCTCACCCGAAGACCGCGAACAGCTGCTCGGCACACTGATCTCGCTCATCGAACATCCGTCGGTGGTTGGGGCGCTAAAGAGCGACCAAATCCTCACGCTCGTCGATGACATTTCGATGCCGCTGGTGACCCAGGCGGACCCGGTAACCCGAGCACGCCTTTCCGCGCGATTGGCCTCCAAAGATTGGGCCCCTGTGGCTTTGGTCGTTGCACTGTCCCAGGATGACTGGGCCATCGCTCAGCCGATCATTGCTGCAAGCCCCTTGCTGACCGATGACGACCTGTTGGACATTCTGGCGGGCACGACGCTGGATCATCACATCGCCGTGGCCAGCCGGTTCGCCCTGAGCAGCCGGATAATCAGCGCGATCCTGCAACAAAATGAGCCCCTCGTCCTGACCGCGCTGGTCGGCAATGAGGCCCTCGACCTTTCGCGTCCGGAGTTGTTCTGTCTGGTTCAAGCCTCGCGCAGGTTTGCGAGCCTTCGCGCAGCCCTCGCGAGGCATCCTCGGCTTACAGCACCGATGGCGGAAACGATGTTGGCATGGGTCGGCTCAAGCCTCCAATCGAGCCTCATCAACCGCTTTCACCTGTCAGTCAAAGAGCAGCCCATCGCCTCAGACCAAAGCGAGATGGATCAGAGGCTGGCTGAAAAGCTGATGGACAGTGGCAATCTGCATCCCAGCGCCGTGCTTCGCGCCCTGCGTGAAGATCAACCCTCGCTGTTCATGGCCGCCATGGCCCGTCTTAGCGAAATTGATCTGGCGGGTGTGCGGCGGATGGTCGAGTCCCCCTCGCCCGATCTCTTGGCCCTCGGCTGTCTTGCTATCGGGTTGGACCGCTGTACCTTTTCACCGCTCTTAGCCCATGTTCGGCGGCTATGGGGCGATAGGCCCGGCGGCGATGGTCGTCACGCGGTGGACCGAGCCTTTGACAATCTCAGCCCAACTCAGGCCAAAGCGGCCCTGAAATGGGCCTTGGATGCAGCACGGGTTTGACAAGTTGAGCGTTGGCGGGCTTGGTCACCAGACTATGAACAGATCAAATCCTATCAGTCGCCGCTTGGCCTTCGTCGCCAGCGACCGCCCCGAAGCGCAAGAGGCGCGCGATCGACTTGCCGCGCGCTATGGGGATGTTCCCCTTGACCAGGCTCAAGTGGTCGTCGCCCTAGGCGGCGACGGCTTCATGCTGGAAACGCTGCACCGGACAATGAGCGCCCAAACCCCCATCTACGGCATGAACCGGGGGTCGGTCGGCTTTTTGATGAATGAATATAGCGAGGACGAGTTGCTCGAGCGGATCAATGCCGCCGAGCGGGCGGTGATCCATCCCCTCGTCATGGTCGCCATTGATGCCAAGCGCCGCCAGCATAAGGCCTTGGCAATCAACGAGGTCTCTTTGCTGCGTCAGACCCGCCAAACCGCTAAGCTTCGCATATCCATCGACGGTAAGGTGCGTATGGGGGAGTTGGTCTGCGACGGGGCCCTTGTCTGCACGCCAGCGGGATCGACCGCCTATAACCTGTCGGCCTATGGCCCAATCATTCCCATTTCGGCCCGAATCCTAGCCCTAACGGCGATCAGCGCCTTTCGCCCCAGACGCTGGCGCGGTGCGCTCCTGCCCCACTCGGCGCGCGTGACCTTTGAGGTGCTCGAGGCCGACAAGCGTCCCGTCAGTGCCGTCGCTGACAATTTCGAAGTTCGCGATATTGTCGAGGTTCACATTGGCGAGGATCGGGAAACGAGCCTCTGCATGTTGTTCGACGCAGGCCACGGCCTGGAAGAAAGGGTCTTGGCCGAACAGTTTTCCGGCTAAATCGTCGATTGATATAACCTTTGCCGTGCATTTTCCTTGATGAGTCATTATCAAGGAGATGATTGTAGTCTAAATTACCTAACCGACTGGCACGCTGCAATAAGCCTAAAGGACTGACCATGAGCGAGACCCCGAAGGGTGAGATGATTCCGGTGCGCAGCCCCCTGTCGACCAAGGTCGGCGGAAGGTTCCCGGGGATTGATACGGATGCCATCGCCAAGGCAGAGGCAGCCCTTGCAAGCCTCTCTGACAATTTCACCCAGTGGCTCGAAGAAGAAATTACCAAGCTCGAAAAGGCACGCCAAGTCGTGCACGAGCAGGGTCTCAATGCTGAAAATTCTGAAAAGCTCTACATCTCAGCCCACGACCTCAAGGGCCTCGGGACCACCTATCAGTTTCCGATCATTACCCGCCTTGCAGCATCGCTCTGCCGCCTGATCGATGAACCCGCGCGCCGCGCCAAGGCCCCGTTGCTGATCATTGACGCCCATATCGACGCCATCAAGGCCGCAGTGCGCGCCAATATCCGTGACGACACCCATCCCGTAGGCAAAACCTTGGCCGAAGAACTAGAAGCCAACGTCAAACAGTTCCTCGCCGGCGAATAGTAGGCGCTTAAGGGGCGGTCTGCGCGATTACGGCAAGGTTCAGTTCCTTAATCCTATCGGCCACGACCTGACGGTCTCGCGTTGGGCAGGCTGTCGGCGATGGGACCAACACGACCGGGACGGGAGCCATTGGGTCCCGCTCGAACTGACCTGTGACCATGTTGAAGACCTTAGGCTTGACGTCCTCGTTGGTGGGGCCACGGGTTAGCCAATCCGCAGGGGCCTTAACCTCCGCGAGGAGGGTTTGAGCCTGCCGATAGTGCGCCTCATACCAGACCAGATAGTCGGCAATCTTGGCGTCAAACTCCAATTTTTTCAGATTCACCCGGCGCGGTATAAAGCGCAGTAGAGACGCCCTTCGCTCTTCGGGCGGCACGATTAGTGGTGAATAGCCCAGCGCCAAGACGACATTGCAATCGACCGACAGGGTGGGTCCTACGTGCATCAAGAAACGAGCGCAGCCTTGGAT
>CALFYB010000396.1 GCA_937952995.1 uncultured Caulobacteraceae bacterium | reverse complement strand
GCCCAAGAGGAGGGCGTGTTCGAAGCCCTGATCGGCTATATCGAACGGGGGGAAGTAAAACCGCTCTTGGCCCAGACCTACCCCCTGTCTGACCTTGCTCAGGCGCAGAAGGATTTTCTAGCCAAGCGGCACATTGGCAAGCTGGTGGTCATTCCACCGACCGCTGAGCCCGCCCGCTAAATCAGGGCTCGCGGCTGACCTTGGTGGGCTCGGCTGTGTTGGCAAAGCGGCTGATGATCCAGGTCCGGAACAGGGCCACAGCAGGATCGGCCAGATCTTCAGGGTGGAATTTCAGATAGTAGCCAAAGCCGTCTTCGAGCGCCGTATCGAACGGGGCCACCAGTTTACCATCGGCCAGTTCTTCGGCGAACATGTCCACATCGGCCAAGGCCACGCCCTCGCCGGAAATGGCATATTTCACAGCGGATATGGCGGTGTCGAAGGCTAGGCCCCGATCTGTGTCAGCGACGATGCCGCATTGGCGCATATAGATCGACCAGAGCATGCCGCGCGGCTCGCTCTCCAGCTTCACATGCAAAAGCTCATTGTCGGCTAGAAATTGGTCGATGGATTTTCCGGCATGTCTTTCCGCCAGTTCGGGCGAGCAGACCGGGGTGACGCGCACCAGCCACAAAAGGTCCGAGACCTTGTCGTCGACGTTCTGGCGGTCATAGACCACGGCCATATCGAGGTCCTGCGCCGGTAAGCCGGTCACATGGGACGATGAGACGTCAATCAGGATATCTGGAAATTCCCGCCTAAAATCGCGCAGCAGCGGCAGGCCCATCTGATGCAGCAGGGACGGCGGCATGTGGATGCGCAGGGTGCGGACATTGCGGTTGCTGTCGCGAATGGTGTTGAGCGACTGTTCCAGCCGATCAAAGGATTTGCGCACGACAGGCAGTAGGGCTGCCCCCGCCTCGGTCAGGACCAGACGCTGGGGGCGGCGCTCGAAAAGCTGTTTTCCGAGCAGGTCTTCAAGGCCGATAACGTGACGGCTGAGCGCGCTTTGCGAGACGTGCAGGGCCTGCGCCCCCGCCGTAAAGCTGAGGTGCTGACCGACCGCGTCAAAGGCTCGAAGGGCGTTAAGGGGAAGCCATCGGCGGTTGATCACTCGTCAGACCTTTCAAAGCCATTGCGCAAAAATGCACCACACGGCCATTCGGATCTGAGGTCAAGCGCCGCAGCGGTCAAAACGATATAGGCATATGAGGAAATACGATTGCCCAGCCCCCTGCGCGACGTGGCAATCTAGACCCCTGACTTAGGAGGCCTCATGTTGGACTTGGGAAAAATTTCGGCCCTGTTCGCGCAACGCAAGCTGGGCCACGCCCTGCCTCAAGCGCTGTACAACGACCCGGACGTCTTTGAGTTCGATATGCTGGCGATCTATGGCCAGTCGTGGCTGCTGGTTGGGCTGGAATGTGAACTGCCCAAGGCCGGTGCGACCTTGGCGATGAATATTGGTCCTTGGCCCATCGTTGTCGTGCGCGGGCGCGATGGCACCTTGAGGGCCTTCCACAATTCTTGCCGTCACCGCGGCGCTCAGATCTGCAAGACCGGCCATGGCTCGTCGCCGCGCCTCGTCTGCCCCTATCACAAATGGACCTATGAGCTGACCGGCGAGTTGGTCAGCGCGCCGCGCATGGCGGAGGACTTTGAAAAGGACGATCACGGCCTGACGCCGATTGCCATCGAGGTCCTAGAAGGCGCGGTCCATATCTGCCTGTCCGACAATCCGCCCGCCTTTGACGAGTACCGCGCCAAGGCTGGCCCGCTCATGGCCCCCCATGATTTTGCCAATGCCAAACTGGCCCATGAGAGCGTGTTGGTCGAGATGGCCAACTGGAAGCTGGTCATGGAAAATGCCCGTGAGTGCTATCACTGCCTGACCGGCCACCCCGAGCTGTCGGCCAGCTTCCCGACCGGGACCACGGCCTATTTTGACTATGACGATAAGGCCGCGCTTGAGGCCTATAACAACAAGATGGAAGCGATGGGGCTTCCCGTCGGTCCGGTTGAGGGCACCTGGTGGCAAGCCATGCGCTTCCCGCTCAATCCGGGCTTCGTGACCATGTCTGCCGACGGCAAGCCCTTGGTGGCCAAGACCATGGGCAAGGTTGGTGATGGCGATATCGGCACTATGCGCTGGGCGCTAGAGCCCCATAGCTTCTGCCACACCTTGGGCGATTTCACCTTCATCTTCAGCGCCCTTCCCGTGGCCCCCAACGAGACCCATGTGGTTGCCAAATGGTATGTCTCTAAGGATGCGGTCGAAGGGGT
>CALFYB010000395.1 GCA_937952995.1 uncultured Caulobacteraceae bacterium | reverse complement strand
CGCCGTCCTTGCACTTATAGACGTTGGACGGCGCAATGCCGGGCAGGAACGAGCCCGACCGTTCGCGGATATAGCCGGTCGTCGTGTAGTCCGGGATCATGCTTTCCATGACCTGAAGCACCGATTCATAGAGCGATGAATCGACCACCTGCCCCTGACCAGTCTGGTCACGGTGACGCAAGGCCGCCAGCGCGCCGAGGCAGCCGTATGTGGCCGCAAGGCTGTCGCCAATCGAGATTCCCATTCTAGAGGGCGCACGATCAGGATCGCCGACAATATGACGCCAGCCGCCCATGGCTTCGCCGATACCGCCAAAGCCTGCGCGGTCCGAATAGGGACCGGTTTGGCCATAGCCAGAGACGCGCACAATGATCAGGCCCGGATGGTCCTTCATCAGGTCCTGCGGAGACAGGCCCCATTTTTCGAGGGTGCCGGGGCGGAAGTTTTCAATCAAAATATCGGCGGTGGCGATCAATCGGCGGGCCAGATCTTGCCCTTCAGGGACCCGAAGATCCGCTGAGACCGACTTCTTGTTGCGGGCCACGACTTCCCACCAAAGCGGATAGTCGCCTCGGCCCCAAGCGCGCATAGGATCGCCGATTTTTGGGGGTTCGATCTTGATGATCTCTGCCCCCATGTCACCGAGTAACTGGCCGCAGAACGGACCCGCAATGAGCTGGCCCATTTCGACAACGCGCAGGCCCTTGAGAGGGCCGGTGTTGGCAACAACGGCGTCTTGTTTCACATCAGACACAACAATTAGACCCTATTCTGCGGCCATACGGGAAGGACGCACACGCCAGACCGGCTGGACAGGGGCCGGAAGTCCGGTTTCTGCCAAGCAGGAAGCGCGAAGATCGTCGATCGACGGGCCACGGTCGAAGAGCTGCAAAGGCGCACGTTCGCTGCGGATCTTGGCCCGTAGGGCTTCGGTCGCGGCTTCGTCAATCGAGCCATCAGCGTGGGCGACAACACCAAAGCGCAGTGCGCCTTCGACGGTGACCAGGCCACGGGTGATTTCTAGGCCGATCAGGTCGGTTTCACGCTCTAGAGGATCGCCCCAGCCGCCGCCGCCCCAGGTCACGAAGTGCAGAAGATCGCCCTTCTCCACCTTGATACCGTCGCACTTGGAGGCCAGAGGGATGCTCTCGCCCGAGGCCTTGTCTAGACGCTTCCAAGAGCGCATGCCCGGCAGGCCGCCATTGACGCCCCAAGGCGGGATGAACCAGCGGTCATCATGGATGGCTATGGTGCCAGATTCCAAGAACCGGTAGGTCATGTGGATGCCGTTGCCGCCCCGGAACCGGCCAGCGCCGCCACTGTCTGCGACGCTTTCGTAGCGTTCGATGACCATGGGGAAATAGCGCTCAAGGAACTCGTTGGGCACGTTGGTAAAGCCCGGCCACAAGGAGTGGCCGTCGGCACCGTCGCCGAACGGACGGCCCGGAATGCCGCCAAAGCCGATCTGGAACAGCTGGAACCATTCGCCCTTGCCATCATAGCCCGAGAACATCAGGTGCGGCGACGAGGAGAACCCTGCGGCGCAGAGGAATTCTGGGGTCTTCTGGCCCAGCAATGCGCCGAGGACGTCGAAGATACGGCCCAGAGCATGGGTGCGGCAGGACAGGGCAGCTGGGAATTTCGGCTTCAGCAGCGAGCCTTCAGGGATGCGGACATCCACCAGGTCGTAGAAGCCGTCGTTGAACATGACCTGCGGGTCAAAGACCATGATCATGTAGATGCCGAAGAACATCTTGAACATGTTCTCGTTGAGATAGAAGTTGATCGAGCTATCCGACTGCGGATCGGTGCCTTCAAAGTCCAAAATGACCCGCTGGCCTTCACGCCACATGGTGCACTTGATCTTGAACGGACCAGCGCCCTTGCCGTCGTCGCAGATATAGTCCTCGAAGCTGACCTTTTCTTCGCCGATCGACATGGTCATCAACTGACCCATGGCGCGGTGATTGCGGGCCAGAAGCTCGGTGAGGGACGAGGTGAACACGTCCTCGCCAAAGCGCTCGCACAGCTCGACCACGCGGCGGCCCGCCACGCGGCAGGCTGCGACGATGGCGTGCAGGTCAGCCTTGTACCATTCCGGCATCCGCGATTGGTGCGCAGCAATAGCCAAGATATCGCCCTGCAGCACGCCCTTGCGATAGAGTTTGACCGGCGGCATGCGCAGGCCCTCTTCGAAGATCGAGGCCGCATCGGTGGGCAAGCTGCCGGGGACCTTGCCGCCGACATCGGTCATGTGGCCGAACATGGCCGACCAGGCCACCA
>CALFYB010000394.1 GCA_937952995.1 uncultured Caulobacteraceae bacterium | reverse complement strand
ATGCGCGCAACCTTTTTGCCTTTTCGATCCTATATCTGTTCTTGATGTTCGCCGCTCTCTTGGCCGAGCACATGTTTGGGATCAAGCCGTTCGCGGCCCTCTCCTTCTTGCAAGGATTTAACGGATGACCAAAACGCACGACACAAAGTCCGCCATTGCTGCGATCCAGCCGCGGACAGGCCCAGAAAGTGCAGATCAGGCTAAAGCCCGGAACCTGCGCAATATCGTTCTTGGCCTGTCATTAGTCGGTTTTGTCATTTTGATATTTGTCGTCACCCTCGTGAAGTTGGGAGGTAACATTGTCAACCGTCCCCTCTAAGACCGACGGATCAGGTTCGGTCCAATCGCGGCTCAATGCCCGCGTCGCGCTCATTTGCCTGTTGGTGTTCAGTGGCATGATCGGCGCGGCCTACGCGTCGGTGCCTCTCTATAAGCGGTTTTGTCAGTTGACGGGCTTTGGCGGCACTGTGCGTCAAGCAGAGGCTGCGCCAACTACGGTGCTGGAGCGCCCGATAACGATTCGCTTCGATACCAATGTCCGTGACCTGCCTTGGAGCTTCAAAGCGGAACAGATCAGCCAAACTGTAAAGATTGGATCGACGGGCTTAGCCTTTTTTAAGGTCACCAATACCAGCAACCAGACCCTTACCGGTCGGGCAAGCTACAATGTGGTGCCAGCGTCGGCAGGGCCCTATTTCCAGAAGTTGGAATGTTTCTGTTTTAAGTCTCAAACCTTGAAACCAGGCCAAGCTATCGATTTTCCAGTAGTTTATTTCGTCGATCCGAAATTCGCGACCGATGACGAAACTCAGGGAACCCAAGAAATTACCTTGTCGTACACCTTTTTCCAGGACGTAGACTCCATCGGAAAGCAGGCGGGACTGCAAGTCGCACCAGGCAATGGCAGCAAGGCACTTGGCGTCAAGCCTAGCGCGGGGCTATAGCCTATAGATATCACGTGGTGGCGGCCTTGATGGGCCGTCACATTCTACCAAGGGGTTGGTGCCATCATGGCTCAAGATGCTGTTGAACACGATTATCACCTAGTCAATCCAAGTCCGTGGCCCCTCGTGGGTTCGGCCGCAGCCATGTTTATGGCTATCGGTGGCATCATCTGGATGAAGGGCCTGTTTGGCCTTGAAAAGCATACGCTGTGGCCGTTCCTGCTCGGCCTGTTCGGTGTGCTTTACACCATGGTCGGTTGGTGGACCGAAGTGGTCCGTGAAGCCAATCAAGGTGATCACACCCCGGTTGTCTCCATCGGCCTGCGCTATGGCATGATCCTGTTCATTGCCTCCGAAGTGATGTTCTTTGTCGCTTGGTTCTGGATCTTCTTCGAAATGGTGCTTTTCCAGGGTGTTCGCACCCATTCTGGCATCGAAGAGGTTGCGAGCGCTTGGGCCACTTGGCCGCCAAAGGGTGTTGAGACGGTTCCGGCTTGGCAATTGCCCCTCGTCAATACCCTGACGCTGCTGCTGTCTGGTACGACCGTGACCTGGGCTCACCACGCCATTCAGACCAATGATCGTAAGGGCGCACGTTTGGCCCTGATCTTGACCGTCATTCTCGGCACTGTGTTCTCGCTGATCCAAGCCTATGAATATAACCACATCATCCATGAGAACCTGTTCTTCTCGGAAGAGGCGGCCAATGCCGGGCTGTATGGCTCGTCCTTCTTTATGGCCACGGGTTTCCACGGCTTCCACGTGCTGATCGGTACGATCTTCTTGGTGGTCTGTCTGATCCGCCTGATGAAGGGTGACTTTACGCCCAAGCAGCATTTCGGCTTCGAAGCGGCTGCCTGGTACTGGCACTTCGTGGACGTGGTCTGGCTGTTCCTCTTCGCCTTTGTCTACGTCGTCTTCGGCGCGTCCTAAGGTGACAAAACCCAATCCCGTACTGGCGGGCCTCGCTTGCCGATGCCCCCAGTGCGGTGAGGGTGCCCTTTTTGAGGGCTTTCTAAAGGTTAGCGAGCGGTGCGAGGCCTGCGGTCTCGACCTTCGCAAATCGGACAGTGGCGACGGGCCTGCCGTGTTCGTGATCTTGATCGTCGGCTTTATCATTGCCTTTGCAATGCTCTTTACCGAGTTCACCCTGCATCCGCCCGTTTGGGTGCATCTGGTGGTTTGGATGCCCTTGACGGCGGTTCTGTGTCTTGGGCTCATGCGTCCCTTCAAGGGCATTATGATTGCCCTTCAGTTCCATAACCATGCCTCACAGGCCCGTAATGATGACTGAAAAGCCGCACGTAGCCGGTCGCCTTCCGGTCGGCCTAACGGTCGTTACCGCAATCTCTTTGGCGATCTTGATAGCCCTTGGGTCTTGGCAGTTGCAGCGATTGGCGTGGAAGCGTGATCTTCTGGCTCAAATTGCGGCGCTCCAGTCTGCGCCTGCGCGGCCCATTGATCAGGTACTGACCACCGATGCTGCCCTCGATTTTGCCCGTGTCACCGCAGACTGTCCGGGCTTGGCGACCGCGCCCTATGTGAAGCTCTACAGCCTGGTTGATGGCCAGGTTGGTGTGAGGTTGATTTCAGCCTGTCCCTTGAGCACGGGTCCCTATGGCTCGGTGTTGGTCGATCGTGGGTTTTTGGCTGAGACGGTCACAGAGCGTCCCGCCCAATCGGGTGGCACTGTTCCAACAGCGGTGACGGGTGTGCTGCGTCAGCCTGATAAGGCCAATTTTGTGACGCCAGTTCCCCAGAACGACCAGTGGTATTCCCGAGATGTCGCCGCCATGGCCAAAGCCCTGAAGGCGGAGCGGCCTGCCCCCGTCATGCTGTTTGCAGAGAGTTCGACCAATCCGGAGCTCAAGGGCCTTAAGCCCATCGCCGTGCCTGCGGAAATCTCGAACCGGCATTTGGAATATGCCCTGACCTGGTTCGGCCTTGCCGCAGCCCTGTTCGGTGTTTATGTGGCGGTCCTAATACGCGGTCGGCGAGTTTAAGATGAACTATGTCTCAACGCGCGGGGCATCCCCTGCGATCGGTTTCCTTGATGCGGTGCTGGCCGGTCTGGCCCCTGATGGCGGGCTCTATGTTCCCGAAGTGTGGCCGTCCTTTGCGCCCGATGAGATCGCAGGCTTTGCGGCCATGTCCTATGCCGAAGTTGCGGCCAAGGTGCTTGGACGATTTGCCGGTGATGAGATCCCCAGCGACGTCTTGTCCAAGATGACGGCTGAGGCCTATGCCTCCTTTGCCCATCCCGCTGTCACCCCCCTGACCCAGCTCTATCCAACCGTCTGGCAGATGGAGCTATTCCACGGTCCGACGCTAGCCTTCAAAGACGTGGCCATGCAGCTGCTGGCCCGTCTCTATGACTATGCCTTGGCCGCTCAAGGCCGGACCATGACCATCATCGCCGCCACCTCCGGCGATACCGGCGGCGCGGCTGTCGAGGCCTTTCGCGGCGCACGTCATGCTCGCATGGTGGTGCTGTTCCCCGATGGCCGGATCAGCGAGGTTCAGCGCCGCTTCATGACCACGACCGGCGACGCCAATGTCCGGGCTGTGGCCGTGCAAGGGACCTTCGACGATTGCCAGACCATCGTCAAAGCCATGTTCCAAGACGATGATTTCCGCCAAGAGGTCGACCTGTCGGGCGTCAACTCGATCAACTGGGCGCGGATCGCGGCCCAGAGCGTCTATTATTTCACGGCGGCAGCGGCGCTCGGCGCGCCCGCCCGCGCCGTCTCCTTCGCGGTCCCGACCGGCAATTTCGGCGATGCCTTTGCCGGCTATGTCGCCAAGCAGATGGGCCTGCCGATTGAGCGGATCATCGTCGCCACCAACGGCAACGACATCCTAGCGCGGATGCTGCAAGAGGGTCGCTATGCCAAGGGCTCGGTGCTTGCCACCCAGAGCCCGGCCATGGACATCCAGATCGCCTCGAACTTCGAGCGGCTCTATTTCGAATGTGTCCGCCGCGATGGCGCTGAGACGGCCCGTGCCTTTAAGGCCTTCAACGAGACCGGCGGCATCACCATTCCGGCTGAGGCCTTGGCCACCATGCGCCAGACCTTCATCGGCATGGGCGTCGATGAGGCGCAGACCACGGCGACGATTATCTCGACCTTCACCGAGACCGGCCAGTTGATCGACCCCCATACGGCGGTTGGCGTCTGCGCGGCCCAGCGCATCGGTGCGGTTCAGCCCACGACCCCGGTCGTGGTTCTGGCCACGGCCCACGCCGCGAAATTCCCTGAAGCTGTCACTGAGGCAGCCGGTGTTGCGCCGGTCTTGCCGCTTAAGGCCAAGGGCGTCGCCGAGCGCGACGAGGTCTATGATCGCTTGCCCGCCGATTCAGACAAGATCAAAGCCTATGTTCGGGCCTTCGCGGCCCAAGGCATGACCTCTTGAGCGCAAGCCTGCACCGGCTGGCCAATGGCGTTCGTATCGTCTGCGACCCCATGCCGGGGCTAGAGACTTTCGCGCTGTCGGTCGTGATCGGGCGCGGGGCGCGTTACGAGACCCAAGACCAGTCTGGCTGGTGCCATCTGCTCGAACATATGGTGTTCAAGGGCGCAGGGCCTCGCTCGTCGCGTGACATTGTCGAACATATCGAGGCCGAAGGCGGCAACATCAATGCGGCCACCGGCTATGAGCGGACCAGCTTTCAGGTCCGCGCCCTCAAGGGCGGCCTTCCTCTGGCTATGGAGATCGTCTCCGACCTGATCCGCCGTCCAACCCTTGCGCCTGCCGATATGGTGCGGGAAAAGCAGGTCATTGGTCAGGAGATCGCCGAAGCGGCAGACGCTCCCGACGATTATGTCTTTGATCTGGCCCAGACGGCGGCCTTTGGCGTCCATCCGCTCGGCCGTCCGATCCTCGGCACCTCGGCCAGTGTTGAGACCGCGACGCCGCAGTCGCTGGAGGCCTTCCGCGCCCATCTCTATGACCCCTCGGCCATCGTCGTCTGCGCCGCTGGAGCGGTGGATGAGGCCGAGCTTCTGGCCCTGACCGAACGCTGGTTTGGCGATGCGCCCGCCTCGGGTCTCGACCTAGCGGCCACGGCTCCTGAACCCGTCCAATTTGTCGGCGGAGCACAGCCCAAGGTGCGGCGATTGGAACAGGCCCATCTGGTCCTGATGCTTCCCGCCCCCAGCGCCCGCGACGATGACTATTTCGCCCTGCGCGTTTTCTCAGAGATCCTAGGCGGCGGCATGTCCTCTCGCCTGTTCCAAGAGGCGCGCGAGCGGCGCGGACTGGCCTATGCCATAGATGCCTATGCGGACACCTATGCCGATGCAGGAGTGCTGGGCGTCTATGCTGGGTGCGCGGCCAAGGATGCGCTTGAGGTCGCCAAGGTCACAGCCGGTGAGATCATGGGCCTTGCCGGGCGGACGGAACCCGGCGAGCTGGCACGGGCCAAGGCGCAATTGAAATCCTCGCTGTTCATGGCGCGGGAGTCGGCTCTTGCGCGCGCAGAGCAAGCGGCCGGGCAGGTCCTACTGTTAGATCGGAAGAGCACACGTCTGAACTCCAGTCAC
>CALFYB010000393.1 GCA_937952995.1 uncultured Caulobacteraceae bacterium | reverse complement strand
AAGCCCCTGCTGCCGCCGTCCAATGCAGACTATTACGAAGCCGGAAACTGGCAGACCGCGCAGCGCTGACCGGCCTAGCCCCGCGACAGGGCGGCGATGATCTCGCTCTGGCCGCAGATGCCGCAGACCTTGCCCTCGTCGGTGAGGAGCACTGCATGGCCCGTGGCATTGACCAGCTTGATAAGGGCCGTCAGGGGCGTGTGAAGGCCGGTGACCGCCATCTGTCCGGACCCTAGGGCGTCGGTGTCGGCGGGGTTCTGGATGAGCTTCAGCGGCTGATCGCCTGCCCAAGCCGCGAACGGACCGCCTTGCTTGGTGAACTCCAAGCGATATCGGGTCTGTCCGTTGGGGGCGGAAAGATCGGACAGGGGGCGCATGACCGAGGCCCCGGTGAGGACCGACAGCGGGTTCATGTGCCGGACGAACTGGGCGACATAGTCATTGGCCGGGCGAAGGATGATGTCTTGCGCCGCGCCCGTCTGAATGATCCGTCCTGCCTCCATGATCGAGATTTGGTTGCCGAGCTTTAAGGCCTCGTCCAGATCATGGCTGACGAACAGGATGGTCTTTTGCACCCGCTCTTGCAGGCCGAGCAGTTCATCCTGCAAGCGGCTGCGGATCAGGGGGTCGAGGGCCGAGAAGGGCTCGTCCATCAACAGGATATCGGCATCGGTGGCGAAGGCGCGAGCCAGCCCGACCCGCTGTTGCATGCCGCCGGACAGCTCATCGGTCTTGCTATCCGCCCATTCGCTGAGCCCGACCAGTTCCAGCTTTTCATCGACCAGACGGCGGCGCGCGGCCTTGTCCATCCCTTGGAACTCGAGGCCCAGCCCGACATTGTCGCGCACAGTGCGCCAGGGCAGGAGGGCGAACTGCTGAAAGACCATCGCCACGGACTTGCGCCGCACAGCCCGAAGGGTCTGTTCATCACAGGAGGCGACATCGACCACACCGCCCAGATGGCTGACCTTGACCTGTCCACGGCTGACGCGGTTCAGCCCGTTGGCAGCCCGTAGCAGGCTGGACTTGCCTGATCCCGACAGGCCCATCAGGACCGAAATTTCCCCGGCCTTAACGCTGAGGTTTGCGTTCGCGACGCCGAGGACCACCCCGGTTTCAGCGGCAATGGCGCTGCGATCAGAGCCGCTGTCCAGCATGGCCTCCGCACGCGCCAAGGCAAGGTCTCGCTTCTTGCCTGTGCCCTTAGCGAACAGGATGTCGACGGCTTGGAAATCGATGGCGGTGGTCATTTCACTTCTCCACCGACTTGGCGCGGGTCATGCGGTCAAGGATGATGGCCAATAGGACGATGGCAAATCCCGCTTCAAAGCCCATGCCGACCTGCACGGTGTTCAGGGCTCGGACCACTGGAACGCCAAGCCCGCCGGCTCCGACTAGGGCTGCGATCACGACCATGGACAGGCTGAGCATGATGCACTGGGTGATGCCCGCCACGATGGTCGGCATGGCTGAGGGCAGCTCGATGGTGGTCAGCAACTGCCATTTGGTCGCGCCGAAGGCTTCTCCCGCCTCAATCAAGGGTTTGGGCGTCGACGATATGCCCAGATGGGTCAGACGCACAGGGGCGGGCAGGGCAAAGATGATGGTCGAGATCAATCCCGGTACAACACCCAGCCCGAACAGGACCAGCGTTGGGATCAGATAGACGAAGGTCGGCAAGGTCTGCATCAGGTCCAGCACGGGATGCAGCGCCCGAAAGAGCCAAGGCCTATGGGCGGCGGCCACGCCTAAGGGTACGCCGATCAGGGTCGAGATGAGGGTGGAGAACAGGACCAGAGACAGGGTCTCTAACATCGCCTCCCAATAGCCTTGGTTCATGATCAAGAGCAGGGCAGCAGCCACGAACAGGGTCAGACGCCAGGACCGCTGGAGCAGATAGGCTAGGCCCGCTATGGCGACCAGCAGAGCTAGGGGTGGAACCTGTTTGAGCAGACCCGTCAGCCCATCGACAGCTCCGCGTACTGTAAAGGAAACACCGTCGAAAAAGCCGCGCCCACCGGTCTTCACCCGCTCGACCAGATCGGTCATGAACGGACCGATGGGAAGCTTATGGGCAGTGACCCAAGTCTGCGTGCTGCCCGCGCTTGGTTCGGGTGCTCCAGCGGCTTGAACGGCTCGGCCGTCATAGGTTTCCACCCCGTCCAGCCAGCGCGCGACGGTCGCCGGGTTCTTTGCGATCCATGCCTTAGCTGCGGCCTTGGGCTCCTGATGTTGATCTAGGATCGCCCCCATCAACAGGCTTTCATCGGCGAGCGTGAAGGACAGGTTCTTGAGCAGCCGCCCGACATTGGGACACTCGGCGCTATAGCCCGCCCGGGTGTTGGTGTAGATGGTCGCGCCGCCGAAATTGGGGCCGAAACTGTCATCGCCGCCGGTCAGATAGCGCATCTGGAAGCGGGTATTCATGGGGTGCGGCTCCCAGCCCAGAAACACGATCGGTTTCTTGTCGCGCACGGCCCGTTCCAATTCGGCCAGCATGCCTTGCTCGGAGGATTCGACGAGTGAGAACCCGCCCAGTCCCTTGGCGTTCTTGGCAATCAGGCTGAGCACCTGACGATTGCCGTCATTTCCCGCTTCCAGCCCGACAATTCGGTGCCCGAGCGCGTCGCCAAACCGGGCGATGTCTGAAAAGTCCTTGAGGCCTGCATCATAGAGATAGGCGGGCACGGCCAGCGTATATTTGGCCCCCGTCAGGTTGGCCCGCACCACCTCGACCGAGCCGTCCTTGAGGAACGGCGCGCGGTCCTGCTCCATCGACGGCATCCAGTTGCCGAGAAACAGATCTATGTCGCGGTTCTTCATGGCCGAATAGGTCACAGGCACCGACAGAACCGTGATCGTCGTCTTGTAGCCGAGGTCTTCGAGGATGGCGCTGGTCACGGCCGTGGTTGCCGTCACATCGGTCCAGCCGATGTCGGACATCCTTACGGTCTGGCACTGAGGACGGTTTGAATCCGCCCCCCAGGCAAAGCCTGCACTAAGGCTCACGGCGGCTATGGCGAGCGCGATCCGCTTCGCGATTGATGTTAACCCCATAGGCCGCAATCTCGATCTTCGCTGGTCAATATTTCAGGCCCAAACTGGGGCAGGGGCTGTCTGGTGGCAAGCCTTCTGAGGCCAGAACCCGGCGGGTCAGTTGGGTTTGGCGGCCCGCATGGCGATCATGTCTTTGATCTGGCTGCGGCAACCGTCCGACAGCTTGTCCAGGTTCTTGATCAGGCAGGCCCGAACCGCTTTACGATCGCGTTGTTCCATCTGGGTCTGGCAGAATTTCACCAGGTCGGGGCGGCACATCGCGCGGGCGTTCTGGGCGCGGAAATCTTGGGCGCGGGCGTCTTGGGCGTGGGCGGCAGGAGCCACAATCAGGCCCGCTGCGAGCATCAGAACGGACAGTTTCATCTTTGAACTCCTCAGCCCGGACGCCTGTCGCGCAGGGTTGGTGGAGACAGTCGTGCCAATATGGCGGGCAAAGGGCAAGGCCTAGCCGCAGCCATTGCGTCTAAGACCTAGATAATCTGGCGCTTTGACTGCAATAATATTGTAAGCAGGAGGCCGTTTCGGACTACCTAGACCTCGAAGGTCCATACTGAGAGCCCTCATGAGCGACGTTTCAACCCTTCCAGAAGCCCAAGTTTTCACCAGTGCTGAACGCAAGATCACGCTGGCGGGCTTGATGATTGTGTTGCTCCTTTCGGCCCTCGACCAGACCATCGTCTCAACCGCCATGCCGCGTATCGCTATGCAATTGAAGGGGTTGGACCTCTATGCATGGGTCACGACCGCCTATCTTTTGTCGTCAACGGTGATGGTGCCGATCTATGGCAAGCTTTCAGACATCTATGGCCGAAAGCCGATCCTGATTGCCGGGGTGATCATCTTCACCCTTGGCTCTTGGCTTTGCGGCATGTCCGGAGAGTTCAATCATGGCGTCCAAGATGGCAGCGGCATGGTTCAACTGATCGCCTTTAGGGGCGTACAGGGCCTCGGTGGCGGTGCCCTGATGATTTCGGCCTTCACGATCATTGCTGATCTGTTCCCGCCAAGGGAGCGCGGCCGTTTCGCCGGTCTATTTGGCGGGGTGTTCGGTTTGGCATCGATTCTCGGTCCGGTCTTAGGCGGGTTTTTCACCCAGGTTCCGATGGTTCACCTCGGCCCGGTCTCGTTCGAGGGCTGGCGATTGATTTTCTACATCAACCTGCCTTTGTCGCTGCTGGCCCTGTTCATGATCATCGTGAAGATGCCCGTCCTGACCCGCCGCGTTCCGGGCAAGGTCGATTGGGCCGGTGCAGCCCTCATCGTCGTGACCTTCATTCCGTTCCTATTGGCGCTGAGTTGGGGCGGCCGGGACTATGCTTGGACCTCACCGCGCATTTTGGAGCTGTTGGCCCTTTCGGCGGTGGGCCTCGCTGGCTTTTTGTTTGCGGAGACCCGCGCCAGCCATCCGATCTTACCCTTGGGGCTCTTTCGAAATCCGACCTTTACGCGCGCGAACTTCTCGCTGCTGCTGGTTTCGGTCGCCTTCATGGGCGTGGTGTCTTTCTTGCCGCTCTATTTGCAGCTTGGCCTTGGTGCAAAACCGTCAGAGAGCGGCGTGGCGATGTTGCCCTTGATGCTGGGCATGATTGTCTCGTCGGTGGTGTCTGGGCGCATGGTCAGTCGAACGGGCCTGTTCAAGCCTGTGCTGTTGACGGGTCTTTGTATTCTGGTTTTTGGCCTGTTCTTGTTGGTGCAGTCGCAGCCGGGGCGGCCGCTGTGGGATGTCAGTTGGCGCGTGTTCATCATGGGGGTGGGCCTTGGTCCGACCCAGAGCCTGTTCAATCTGGCCATTCAAAATTCGGTCAAACCGCAAGACATCGGCGTCGCAACCGCCAGTTCCCAGTTCTTTCGGCAGGTTGGTTCGACCATAGGGGTTGCCATCTTTGGCACCTTGCTCACGACCAATTTAGCCAGCGCGGCCAAGGCCATATCTGGAAGTTTGGCGTTTAAACTCGAAGATCTAGAACGGTTGGCCGCCACACGTGCCGCCGGTGCATCTGCCGCATCAGCCGTTGATCAGACGGTGCAGCGCATCTTGACCATGGCCATCCACAACATGTTTTCCGTCGGCATTTTGGTTCTGGTTCTGGCCTTTACGCTAAGCCTAACCATCCCAGGCGTCCGCTTAGCGGGCCGGGGGCCGGGGTCTAACTCCGAGGGGTGACGCATCCGTGCCATACAATTGGTTTGTATGCACACTAGAGCGCGAGATCAATTTTCGTGTTCCACCACCCGCATTATTATATTTGAGCTGACGAAATCTCTTAAATATATTTTGACATTCTGGGCGTCCGAGCATCCTTGTGGCTTGGAAAATATCGGAGGATCTCGTGGACTACGCTTCAACTGCGCTCATTCTTGTTGGCTACCAAAATGACTATTTTGCACATGATGGCATATTGAGAGGCGTGGTCGAGGATCCCACGGGTATCGATCGAGTGCTCGAAACATCAATGCGGTTTATTAGGTCAGTTTCAAAATCACCTCTTACGGTGGTTTCAACGCCCATCGTTCTGACCCCAGACTATCGTGCCCTTGCGAGTCCGGTCGGAATTCTCAACACGATTAAGGAGTCGGGGGCCTTTAAGGCTGGCTCGTCTGGTGCCGCGAATATCCCGCAATTGGATGAATTCGGCGATGGCATCCTCTATGTGACCGGTAAGGTCGGGTTCAATGCCTTTTCCAACACCTCGCTTGAGCAGGTCTTGGCAGAGCGCCAGATCAAAGATGTCCTTGTTGCGGGAATGGTGACGTCGCTCTGTATCGATTCCACGGGCCGCGCAGCCTATGAGCGGGGATACAATGTCACGATCCTTTCTGACTGCACCTCATCGCGCACCAAGGTTGAGCAAGACTTTTTCTGTAGCAGCGTTTTCCCACTCTATGGGCGCGCCGCCACGGCAGATGAGGTGTTGGCCGAACTGACAGCGTCTGCCGCCTAACGCCACCAAGGAACGCGGATCTGGCGATGGAACTGATTAACGACGCGAAGGCCATTGATCTCCATGTCGAGGCAACCTCTCGGCTTGTCGAGGCCCTCGCAGCGGCGGAAAGCCGTATGCAGCGTCGAATCAACCTGCTGTCTGAGGTGGTGTTCGAAGTCGATTTTGCGGGGACAATTGTCTATCTGAACGAGGCTTGGTCCGGGCTCAGCGGGCAAGCCACGACCACCTCAATTGGTCAGCCGATTTTCGACTACTTCCTTGCCCCTGACGCCGACCTTCTCAGACAGGAGATGGTCAGCGCAGGAGGGCAAAAGACCATTCGTCGGGCGAGGCTATTGACCAAGGGCGGCCCTATCGCGTGGGTTACCATTGCCCTGTCGCCTTTGCCCGATGGCGGCGTTGTCGGTGTCTTGCACGACATTACTGCAGAGAAGCGTATTCAAGATGATGTTGCGCAGCTTTCGGCGGTGGCGAGCGCTACGGATAATCTCGTCGTCATCACGGATGCTGATGGACTTACTGAGTGGGTTAATGATGCCTTCAGCAAACGGACTGGTTTTAGCTTAGATGAGATGATCGGGCATAAGCCAGGATCCCTGTTGCAGGGTCCCGAGACGGATCAGTGCGCCGTCGCCCGCATTAGAGACGCCATCGTCGACCATCGTTCGATCCGAGAGGAGCTCCTCAACTACACCAAGGCAGGCGAGCCCTATTGGGTCGCGGTTGCGATTACGCCTATTCGTGACGAGGCCGGTATTGTTAACCGCTACATATCGGTCCAGTCCGACACTACGGACCGCAAGTGGTTCGAGAGCCAATTGCTGAAGCAGAATGCGGAACTCGAGCGTAGTCGTATTGAGATGCGCCGTGCCCTAGATGCGGCTGAAGCTGCCAACCAGGCCAAGTCGGCCTTTCTTGCCAATATGAGCCACGAGCTTCGAACCCCTTTGACGGGTATTTTGGGCGTGGCAGGGGCCTTGGCGCAATCTGCTCTGAACACCCATCAGCAGGACTTGATCAATCTGGTTTCGGAATCGGCTAAGGGATTGGAAGCGATCCTGTCGGACATTCTAGATTTTTCTAAGATTGAAGCTGGGCAACTGACGCTTGAGGTCGCTTCCTTCACGCCCTCTGTAAGCTTGCGCAATGTTGCAGACCTGATGGCCGTGCGCATTCGTGAAAAGGGCATCGATTTTCAAGTGCACTTTGAAGGCTTGATGGATGAGACCTTTGAGGGTGACGCCCTGCGCATCAATCAGATCTTGACCAACCTGCTGTCCAATGCGGTCAAGTTCACTGAGAAGGGGACGATAGACCTCTCCGTGACGTTGAGCGAAGTGCCGGCAGAGCGCTTTGGCCATTGCCTCACCATTAGGGTGAGCGATACCGGCATTGGATTTGACGAGCAGGCGCGGGCGCGGCTGTTTGATCGGTTCGAGCAGGCTGATGCTAGTTTTACCCGTAAATATGGCGGCACGGGCCTAGGTTTGCCCATATCTTCTGCCCTAGCGACGCTGATGGGCGGTCAGATCGAGGCCTCGTCAAGCTTAGGACAGGGCAGCCAGTTCACGGTTTCGATTCCCTTGCGGCGGGTCAAGACTGCCAAAATCCGCAAGCCGGACGTCGTCCCGACCCTTTCGCTTGCAGACCTAAAGGTTCTCTTGGCGGAAGATCACTTAACCAACCAGCGGGTAGTTTCCATCATTTTGGAGCCGCAGGGCGTTGACCTAACCATCGTTGATAATGGGGCCAAGGCGGTTGAGGCCTTCATCAATGGTGCTTTTGATCTGGTACTGATGGACCTGCAGATGCCCGTGATGGATGGGCTTGAGGCCATCCGGCGGATCAGAGAGTTTGAGCAGCTGCAAGGCCGCGAGCCGACTTTGATCACGGTCCTGAGCGCCAATGTCGCGGCAGAGCATCAGAGACTTGGCGCAGAATCCGGCGCGGATGGCCATATCGGTAAGCCCTTTACACCATCAAGCCTAGTGGGCGCGATTATGGACCTTCTGGCGCGGCGCGGCGACCAATAGCGCTCACATTAAGCCCAACGCCTTGAAGCTGGCCACGCCGTCTCGGCCGACGACCAGATGGTCATGGACGCTGATGCGAAGGGTTCGTCCGGCCTCGATGATCTGCTTGGTCATGTCGACATCGGCCCCCGACGGACTGGGATCGCCTGAGGGGTGATTGTGGACCAGGATGATTGACGAGGCCGACAGTTCCAACGCACGGCGCATCACTTCTCGCGGATAGACCGGTGCATGGTCCACCGTACCTTGGCCGAGCTGTTCATCGGCGATCAGCTGGTTCTTCTTGTCGAGGAATAGGACCCGGAACTGTTCACGTGCCTCGCTGGCCAACATCACCCGCACATAGCCCAATAGGGCCGTCCAAGATGAGATAACCGTGCGCTTGCGAAGACCCGCCCTCATCTGGCGCAGGGCTCCCTCCTGCATCAGTTTGAGGTCCAGAGCGGCCGCCTCGCCAATGCCCGGCACGCTCTGAAGCTCGTCGAGCGAAGCGCCAAAGATACCGGCCATGTCGCCAAATCGGGTCAGTAGAGCTTTGGCTCGGGGTTTAACGTCTCCGCGAGGAAAGGTGCGAAAGAGGTAGAGCTCGAGCACCTCATAATCTGGCAGCGCCTCGAGCCCGCCCTTGCGTGCTCTCAGACGCAGACGATCACGGTGACCTGACAGGTCATTGGCAAGAGCTGCATCCTCAAATCCCTGTTCGTCATGTTGCATGGATTTGATCCGACTTGAGGCTCAGCGGTCCCGCGATGGTTTGCAGGATAGACCGGTCCTCAATGATCGTCATGATCTAAAATCGCGTATCTATAAAAACAGTCTTAAATTGCTTTTATCTGCGCGCGGGGATGATTGAGAGCAAGAATAGAAAGCCCTCGCCGCTTTGGGGGAGGGGGTTGGGTGAGGGGGATGCATCAACCCACCCCATTCATCCTCATGCTGAGCCTTTCGCAGGACGCGGATGGCCTCAAACCATCAGGCGGGGCGGAACAGGCCTGCGGGCGAGGCGGTGAAGACTTCGTAGCCATCTTCGGTCACGCCGATAGAATGTTCGCACTGAGCCGACAGGGACTTATCGCGGGTGACCGCCGTCCAACCATCGGCCAGCATTTTCACCTGCGGCTTGCCCAGATTGACCATGGGTTCAATGGTGAAGAACATGCCGGGTTTGAGCACATCGCCTTCACCCTTGCGGCCGAAGTGCAAGATGTTGGGATTGTCGTGGAACACTTGGCCAAGGCCGTGGCCGCAGAAGTCGCGGACGACGGAACAGCGCATGGATTCGACATAGGACTGGATCGCCCAGCCAATATCGCCAAGACGCGCGCCGGGCTTAACCGCCTTCATACCGCGGTCCATAGCCTCATAGGTCACGTCGATCAGACGGCGCGCGCGAGGAGCGACGTCGCCAATGGGGTACATGCGGCTCGTATCGCCATGCCAGCCATCAATGATTACAGTCACATCGATATTGACGATATCGCCGTCCTTCAGCGCCTTGGGCCCTGGAATGCCGTGGCAGACGACGTGGTTGGGCGAAATACAGACGGTCTTGGGATAGCCGCGATAAAACAGGCACGCGGGCAGGGCACCGTGATCCAGCACAAATTCGCGCGCTAGGCGGTCAAGCTCGTCGGTCATAGCACCCGCGACCACATAGGGGGTCAGCATGTCGAGGCACTCAGCCCCCAGCCGTCCAGCCCGCCTCATGCCCTCAAAATCCTCTTGCGTGTGGATCTTGATAGACGAGGTGCGAATGCGCGCTTCGAGTTGGTCGAGGTCGGACATGGTCTGCTCCAGAACCGCCGGAAACCCAACGGTTGCTTCTAGATCGCAAGTCTAACATAAAAGTTCAATGGGTTGGATGGGGAAGTGTGGGGGAACGGTCTTACAACAAGGCCCCCTTCGGCCCTTTGGGCCACTTCCCCCAGAGGGGGAAGATCCAAGGGTTCTAAATCTTCCCCCTCTGGGG
>CALFYB010000392.1 GCA_937952995.1 uncultured Caulobacteraceae bacterium | reverse complement strand
CATGGCCCTGTGCGGTCCTGGAGCCAATGGCATGACCGGCTCGGTGATCACGGTCGATGACGGGCAGTATGTCTAACCCCTAGCGGGCGCGAAAATTTACGTCGCAGGGCTACACGCCCGCGATAAACCTTCTAAAGATTAGAAAAGAACAGGGAGATACATCATGGCTTCTGGGCCTTTGTCAGGATTGAAGATCGTTGAATTTGCCGGGATCGGCCCGGGCCCCTTCTGCGGCATGTTGCTGTCCGATCTGGGCGCGGACGTGGTGCGGATCGACCGCAAGGGCAGTGGCCGGGCCTCGCCAGCCGATGTGACCAGCCGTGGCCGCCGGTCCATCGCCTTGGACCTGAAGTCGCCAGAGGCCATCGAAGCCTGCCTGAAGCTGTTCGAGAGCGCCGATGCGGTGTTCGAGGGCTTTCGTCCCGGCGTGATGGAACGTCTGGGCCTTGGTCCAGACGTGGCCCTGAAGCGCAATCCAAAGCTGGTCTTTGGACGCATGACCGGTTGGGGTCAGTTCGGTCCCTATGCCCAGGCGGCGGGTCACGACATGAACTATATCGCCATTACTGGCGCGCTCCACGCCATCGGCACCAAGGACAAGCCCATTCCGCCGCTCAACTTGGTCGGTGATTTCGGCGGCGGCGCGCTCTATCTGGCCTTCGGTCTGCTGGCCGGGGTCATCCATGCTCGCGCCTCGGGTCAAGGCCAAGTGATTGACTGCGCCATGAGTGATGGTGCTGCCTCGCTGATGTCGATGTTCTATGGCTTTAAGGGCGCGGGCGCGTGGCAAGATAATCGCCGCACCAACCTGCTCGACGGTGGTGCGCACTTCTATGACACCTATCAGTGCAGCGACGGCAAGTGGGTCTCGATTGGCTCGATCGAGCCGCAGTTCTATGCCCTGCTGATGGAAAAGACCGGCATTACCGATCCGGCCTTCGCCAATCAGATGAGCCGCAAGGATTGGCCTGAGCTTCAGACCAAGCTGGCCGCCGTGATCGCTACCAAGACCCAGAAGGAAT
Source organism: uncultured Caulobacteraceae bacterium (assembly GCA_937952995.1). Classification (GTDB taxonomy): domain Bacteria; phylum Pseudomonadota; class Alphaproteobacteria; order Caulobacterales; family Caulobacteraceae; genus CAISGS01. The sequence continues at coordinate 8,964 of CALFYB010000392.1, read as the reverse complement.
GGTGCGACCTGATGGAAGCCACCGACGTCTGTTTCGCCCCGGTGCTCGATCTGGAAGAGGCCCCCAAGCACGCCCACAATGTCGCGCGTCAGACCTTTGTCGAGATTGCCGGTGTTGTGCAGCCCGCGCCTGCTCCGCGCTTCTCGGCTACGCCCGGCGCGATCCAAGGCCCGCCACCGGCTATCGGCTCAAGCACCGAAACGGCTCTGGCCGACTGGGGCTTTGCCAGCGCTGAGATCGAGGCCCTGAAGGCGTCCGGCGCAGCCTAGGCCTCGCGGTAAGGTCATTGTCTTTGGGCTGGGGATGGATCTATCCTCAGCCCAAGGCTGATCACCAAGCCAACCAAGGGAGTTTCGCCATGACCCAGTCCTTACCGCTTTTGAAGGGTGTGCATCACAGCGCCTTTCGTTGCCGCGACGCCGAAGAGACCCGCGCCTTCTATCAGGATGTGTTGGGTCTACCGCTAAGAGCCGCCTTGGTGATCGAGGAGGAGCCGGGGACGGGCAAGGCCTTGCCCTATATGCATCTGTTCTTCGAGATGGCCGACGGTAACTTCATCGCCTTTTTCGACATGCCCGAGGGCAGCGACGAGAGCAAATTTAAGATTAAATCTGGCTTTGACCTGCATATCGCCATGGAAGCCTCCAGCCATGACGAGATGATGGCCTATAAGGCCCGTCTCGACGCCGCCAAGGTCAAATGTTTCGGCCCCATCGATCATCACTTTGTCGAGTCGATTTATTTCTTTGATCCCAATGGCTTGCCGCTAGAAATTACGTGCAAAACTCAAGATCATGACCGGATCATGATCGAAGAATCTGCCAATTCTCGCGACGCGATTGCGGCTTGGAGCGCGCGCAAGGCGGCTGAAAAGGCAACGGCTGCCTGAACGCTAGGTTCAGTTACGGTTCAGCTTGCACGGCTTAAGCCTAAGGACGGTCGCTGACCCAGCCCCATGTCCCTCGCGGGGTCAGTGATCCACAGGACCCCAAACCCAACCTTGGCCTCCTCCTGGCGGCGCGCCCTAACCGGCGCGCCGTTTTGGCATTAGGGCTTCTGGATCAGGAAGTTCAGGGCACCGCCGTCTGCTGGGGCCTCAAGGATCAACAGACCAAGACTGTTGGCCAGATGGGGCACGTCGATGCGGGCGAGGGGATCGTCGGCCAAGAGCCGCACCTTTTGGCCCACTGCGGCCTGCTCGATGGCCTTGCGTAGCCGCAAGGTCGGGACGGGGCAGCGATGGCCGCGCGCATCGACCAAGATCTCATCGGCGGGGTTGGTCATAGGCTGGCGCTAGACCGCGACGCTGGCCATATGACCCTGCTCGGGACGGGCCTTGCCCTCTAGGACCTCGTAATAGATCGCCTCGACGGCTTCAGGACCTCGGCCTTCGCTGATCTTGAGCCAGCGATCAACATCGGCAAGGAAGCCGGTCCAGACGCCGCTCACCCGCTGATCCAGGCCGCCGGGGCCCCAGTCGGCATGACGCTTCTTGATCTGGGCGGGGGCGAAGAACAGGGTCGGACGTGGTCCGGGCAGGTCCTTGGTGACCACGCGGTCTTCCCAGTGCGTGCCGCCAACCGAACAGGAATAGGTCAGATGGTCGGTGAAATGGTTGTGAACCGTCGCTAGGACCGAGCCGCCGCCTGCCATATCGACAAAGACCGTGGGAATGAGGGGCAAGGTGGTGATGTCCTCATAGGCGACCACCTTGGTGTAGTAGCCGGTGCTTTCCACGAAGGCGATATTGGCCCGTGAGGTCAGGCCAACAATGGCAATCCCGTCCCGCGCGGCCTGCTTGAGGGTGAAGGCCAGCCCCAGAGCGGTCTTGCTCGACGCGCTGGACAGAACCACCTGCTGCGCGCCGAAGAACGCGTTGTCGGCTAAGAAATCGTCAATCACGAACGAGGTCATGAACAGGGGCCAGAGGATCGACTGGGCTGGCTCGGCAGAGGCCTGATGGCTCGGATCGCTCGATACCCGAACATAGTTATTATAGACTGCCGCCAACGATGCGCGATGCTCGGCCCGGTCGATAAAGCTGGTCTTGCTGACCCGGTCGGCTTGGATGACGAGGTGGCTGGACATCGGCAAATAGCCATAGACCCGCTCGCCGACGGTCAGATCGGGATGGCGGCTCTCGACAATATCGCCATAGCCCCAGACGGGAATGCGGCCCAAACCCTCGGGCGCGGGAAAGAATTTCCAATAGCCCATGGCCTCACCGAACGCCGCATAGGTGATGTTGTTGGCCGTCAGGGCGAAGTGATCGACCTTGATCAGGACTTCGCCGTCGTTAAGCGCAGACAGGGGCGTGGTCTGCCACTGGCCTTGGCGCAGATCTTTGCGCGACACCATGAAGTCGAGGCTGGAAAGGGTCATGTGAGGACTGCCTAGTCTGATGGATCAATAGAATTGGCACGAACAGTGACGGAACCTTGTCGCGGTGACAAGGGGCCTGCTCACCGGTACGGGAAAATAGGCGTCCGCTTGGCCATGAACGCGGCGCGGCCTTCAGCGAAATCGGGGCCCTCGACCGCATCGAGCTGCCAGGCGGTGGTTTCTGCTGTGTCGGTGACGGTGCCGGTCAGGATCATCGAAACCACCTGCTTGACCTTGCGCACGGTCCATTGCGAGGCGCTGGCGATCTGCTCGACCTTGCTGACCACGGCGGCTTCGAGCGCGTGGGGAGCGTGTAGGTCGTTGACCAGACCGATACGCAGCGCTGTCTCGGCCCCGACGATCTCGCCGGTATAGAGGATGTTCTTTGCCGCCGATGGTCCGACCGCATCAACCAGCCGCTTGGTGTCGGCCAGGCTATAGACGATGCCCAGGCGGGCAGGGGTGATGCCAAACCGTGCATTGGTGGCGGCGATGCGCAGGTCGCAGGCCAGCGCTATGGCCATCCCGCCGCCGACGCAGACGCCGCTGATCATGGCGATGGTTGGCTTGGACAGGGTGGCCAGAGCCTCGACCCCAGCGGCGACATTGGCGCGATAGGCGGTCGCGGCCTCGCGGGTGCCATAGACGGTCTCGAACTCACTGATGTCAGCCCCGGCAGCGAAATGATCGCCCGCGCCGCGCACGACCAGAACCTTGACCTCTTGCGCCGCCTCAATCACTGCGCAGACCTCAGGCAGCGCCATCCACATGGCCTTAGTCATGGCATTGCGCTTGGCCGGCTGGTTCAACGTCAGGACGGCATAGTCCCCGACCAGATCGAGCTCTAGGGCATTGTCAGCAAAGGATGAGGTCATGGCTGGGGTCTCAGGACGGCGAGGGATCGGACCGATGTAACGGCCCCGCGCCCACATTACCAATATTTCACGCAGAACCTTGCATCCGAATGGCCCCGTTCATGTCTCTATCCATCAGAAGGCCACGATGGGTGGCTACGAACCAGGAGCTTTTTGGACATGATACATGGGGAATGGATCGAAACGCTGATCTTCTTTGTTTTTCTCGGGGCCGTCATTCTTGTGCCCGGCTATCTGAAATCGAAGGATCGCGAGCGGCTGCACCAGACCTTGCGTATCGCTTACGAAAAGGGCCAGCCGGTTCCGCCGGAGTTGATCCAAGCCCTTCAAAGCGGCAACTTGGCCACGAAAGATGTCAATCGATCAGACAAGGACTTACGCGCCGCTGTCGTGCTCATCGGCCTCAGCCTCGGTCTGGTTGGGATGAGTTTTGCGCTCGGTCAGCTTGAAGGTGGGGAAGCACGCTATGGCCTTCTTGCCGCTGCCGCCATTCCCGGAGCCATAGGTTTAGGTTTTCTGATTCTGTGGTACTTCAATCGCAACAAGACCGGCGTCTAGGCGAGGCGGCTAGGTCCAGATCGCCATGACCATCATCGGCGCACGCTCGCCTCATCAGACGCTTGAAGGACAACACGACACCGCGTTGGCGGCGCTGGCCGCTGCCGGTGGGCGTGAGGCCTTTGGCGAGTTGATCCGTCGTCATGGGTCAGCGGTGCGGGGCCTGCTGCGACGCATGGGGGCTGCGCCGGACCTAGCCGATGATGTGGCGCAAGACGCTTTCCTTTTGGCCTTCGAACAGATCGCTGACTTTCGCGGGGAGGGGGCCTTTGCCGGTTGGCTCAAGCGCATCGCCATTCGCCTCTATATCCGACGCTGGAAGCGAGATCGCCGCCTCGACCTGATGGCGCAAACGCCAGAGCCGGAAGCGGCGGATGCCAACCAAGGCGACGGGGCTGCGGCAGGCCGAATGGATCTAGATGCTGCGCTCAAGCATCTTAGCCCCGCCGAGCGAGCCTGCGTCACGTTGTGTTATGGCGGTGGTCTTTCCCATGCCGAGGCGGCTGAAGCCTTGAATGTCCCGCTCGGAACGCTCAAATCCCATATCAAGCGCGGTCTGGGGCGACTAAAGGATCGGATGGCCCCGCAAGGCGGCATGCCTTCCGTTCAGACCCCATTCTCAGGACGCCAAGCCCATGTCTGACAGTGTGCAAGAGTTCCGGGATTTTGAAACCCAGCTGACGGGCCTGTTCGACGCGCCTCCGGCCTTTGCCGATGCCGATCTGTTCGCATCATCGGTGACGCAGCGCTTGGATCGCGCGTGGCTGTTTCGCCGTCTGATCATTGGCGGGGCGGGGCTGCTCGGCGGCGTTATTGCGGTCACCCAGATCATGGCCACCAACCTGTTGGGGCGCATTGAGAGCCTGTCCCTAGGCACCGAGCCGCATCTTTTGCCCAAACTCGTCCGGTCGGTTGAGGCACATCTGGTCTTGCCCTCCTTGCCATTTGGTGGTGAAGGCCTGTGGATGTCCGCTGGATTGGCGGGCCTTGCCCTCGTCTTTGCTCTGACGCGGGCCATCGAGGAGTATTGAGCCCTGTCTTCTCATCAAGAAGCCCCTATTCGCCGGATCTCAGCCCCGGAAATCACGGCCCGCAAGGGCGGTGAGCCCATCGTTTGCTTGACGGCCTACACCGCGCCGATGGCCGCGCTGCTGGACGAGCATTGCGACCTGCTGTTGGTCGGCGACTCGCTGGGCATGGTGGTCCACGGTCTGCCCAACACGGTCGGTGTGACGCTCGAGATGATGATCCTGCACGGGCAGGCGGTTATGCGCACGGCTAAGCGTTCGCTGGTCGTCATCGACATGCCCTTTGGCAGCTACGAGGGCTCGGCCGAGAAGGCCTATGACAATGCCGCCCGCATCATGAAAGAAACCGGCGCTCAGGCCATCAAGGTCGAGAGCGGCGAGACCGTGCCCGATACTATCGCCTATATGGTCCGGCGGGGCATTCCGGTAATGGGCCATGTGGGCCTAAGGCCGCAAGCCGTTCTGGTCGATGGCGGCTTTCGCGCCAAGGGCCGGACTGAGGACGAGGCCGCGCGCGTGATTGCCGAGGCCAAGGCGACCGCAGATGCCGGGGCCTTTTGTCTGGTCATCGAAGGGGTCGCTGAGGCGCTGGCCCGTCAGATTACCGAAGCGATTGATGTGCCGACCATCGGTATCGGTGCGTCGAGCGGCTGTGACGGACAGATTCTGGTCACCGATGACATGCTGGGCCTGTTCGATTGGACCCCGAAATTTGTCCGCCGCTATGCTGATCTGCGCGGCGAAATCAGCGAAGCCGTGCGCCTCTATGCCGAAGATGTCCGTGCGAGGCGTTTTCCGGCCTCAGCAGAGACATATTTTTCAAAGACATAGGCCGAAGTCGCCTGGCCTGCATTGCGGGCGGACGCCACAGACGATAGGTTCCGGCCTCATTGTCCTCAGACGAGTGCGGAGCCAAAAGCCGTGACCGACGTTTTTGAAGAGGTCGAAGAGCAGCTTCGCTCCGACCAATATATCGCACTGGCGCGCCGCTACCTGCCTTGGGGGATCGGCATACTCGTTGCTGGCATCCTGATCGCTGCGGCGGTCTGGGGCTATGGCGACTATCAAACCCGCCAAGCCGGCAAGGCCGCTGAGGCCTATGCCGAAGCGCTGGAGCTGGTGACCAAGGGTGACAAGGCCGGTGCCTACGCCCAGTTTGATACGGTCGTGAAGGTTGGCTCTAAGGGCTACAAGGCCCTGGCCCTTATGCAGCAAGGCGGTCTTCGCCTTGATGAGCGCAAGACCGATGAGGCGATCAAGCTGTTCGATGCGGCTGCCGAGGTTGCGCCGACCCCCGTGATTGGTGATGCGGCCCGCCTCAAATCCGCCTTCGCCCTGATGGATACAGCCCCTTATGCCGATCTGGAAAAGAGGTTGAAGCCATTGACTGAGACGAAGCGACCCTATCGTGCCACCGCCCTAGAGGCCCTCGCCATTGCCAAGCTCGCTGCGGGCAAGGCCGATGAGGCCAAGAGTGATTTTGGCGTGATCAATCTTTTGCCCGATGCTCCGGCAGCCATGCGTGAGCGCGCAAACGCCGCAATCAGCCTGATTGATTCGGGGACATCGAAGTCCTTGAAGGACATTGCCAAGGCGGCTCTGGCCCTTCCCGAGCCCATGGCTCCGCCTCCCGGCCTGCTGAACGCAAATCCACAAGCCGGAGCGGCCCAATGACCTTGAAGCGTAATCTTACGGTTCTTGCCCTCGTCGTGGCGACCAGTGCAGGCCTTTCGGGCTGTGCGTCGATAACGAACCTCAATCCCTTCAAGGGCAAGGCGAGCAGCAACAAGGTTCAGGCCTCTGCGGGCGAGCGCATCTCGATCATTGCCTTCGATGAGCAATTGCACATTGCCGACGCGCTCAAGGGGGTGGATTTCTATCTGCCTGACGCGGTCGCACGGACCGATTGGCCCTTGCCAGGTGGGACGCCGGAGCAATCGGTCGAACATCTTGCTGCCGGTGCCAATCTCGACATCGTTTGGAAGCGCGGCATTGGTAAGGGCTCGGACCGCCGGGTTCATCTGACCGCTCCGCCGATCTCTGCCGACGGTGTGATCTTCACCATGGATGCCGAAGCGGGCGTTTCGGCTCATAGCGCTAACGGCGGGGCAGAGGTTTGGAACACCAACCTTGCGCTTCGGGATCGCCGCGACCGCGAAGCCTTCGGCGGCGGTTTGGCCTATGCGGATGGCAAGGTCTTCGTGACCTCGGGCTACCGCTTCATCGCGGCTTTGGATGCTAAGTCGGGTGCGCTGCTCTGGAAGACTCCGGTTGAAGCGCCAATCCATGCGGCACCAACCGTTTCGGGCGGCCGCCTGTTCGTGGTCTCGACCGACAATGAACTTCTGACAGTTGATACCGCGACCGGGGCTTTGGGCTGGAACTATCAGGCCCTGGTTGAGCCAGCGCGCATCCTTGAAGCTACCAGCGCCGCCATTTCGGGCGACACGGTCATTGCGGGCTTTGCCTCGGGCGAACTGATCGCCCTGCGTACCGGCAATGGTAATGACATCTGGTCCGAGGTCCTGTCACGGGCCAGCCGTACCAATGCCCTGTCCGAAATCCGCGACATTCCTGGACGCCCAGTGATCTATAAGGGCGACGTTTTTGCCGTTAGCCATTCCGGTGTCTTCGCAGCGACAGACCTTCGTACCGGGACAGCCCGGTGGTCCTTGCCTGTCTCTGGCATCAGCACCCCCTTGCCCGTCGGTGACGTGGTCTATGTGGTATCCAAGCCCGGTGAAGTGATCTGCGTGTCTCGCGAAAACGGTCAGGTCTACTGGATCGTGGACATGAATAAGGACCGCAAGAAGAAGCAGCGTGCGGCCTGGTCGGGTCCTGTTCTGGCCTCCAACCGACTGATCGTCGTGTCGAGCACCGGAGAGCTTGTGGCCCTCAATCCCAAGACCGGTGCCGTTGAAAAGACGGTCAAGTTGGGCACGCCAGCCCTGCTTTCCCCCATCGCTGTCAACGACACGCTCTATCTGGTCGGAGACAAGGGCGTACTTCTCGCCATTCGGTGATAGACTACCGTATCAGGGCGGCGATTTGGCCGCCCCTCTAACCCTTTAGGAGACCGCGCGTTCATGGCGCTTAAAGTCGCGATCGTCGGTCGCCCGAACGTGGGCAAGTCCACGCTGTTCAATCGTCTGGCCGGAAAGAAGCTGGCCATCGTCGATGACCAGCCGGGGGTGACCCGCGACCGCCGTTTCGCCAAGGGCCGCATCGGTGACCTTGAACTCGTTCTTATCGACACTGCAGGTTTCGAAGACCTGACCGACGAAAGCCTGGAATCGCGCATGCGACGCCAGACCGAATTGGCGATCGAGGAATGCGACGTCGCTCTGTTTGTTATGGATGCCAGAGAGGGCGCAACGCCTCTGGACGGCGTCTTCGCAGAAATCCTGCGCCGGACCAGCAAGCCCGTAATCCTCGCCGCCAACAAGGCCGAGGGGCGGGCAGGCGAGGCCGGTGCGCTCGAAGCGTTCCAGCTGGGCCTTGGCGAGCCGATTTCGATCTCGGCTGAGCATGGCGAGGGCATGGCCGATCTCTATGCCGCCTTCCGGGTCGTTTCAGACGAACTGATCGAAGAGGATGATGAGGACGAGGACGGCGAAAAGCCCATCCGTATCGCCATTGTTGGCCGTCCCAACGCGGGCAAGTCGACCCTGGTCAACCGACTGATCGGCGAGGATCGTCTGCTGACCGGCCCCGAGGCCGGGATCACCCGCGATGCGATTTCGGTCAAGACCGACTGGATGGGCACGCCGATCCGCGTCTTTGACACGGCGGGGATGCGCAAGCGCGCACAGGTGCAGGACAAGCTGGAAAAGCTGTCGGTCGCCGATGCGCTGCATGCGATCGATTTCGCCGAGGTCGTCGTGCTGCTGATGGACGCGGAGCGTCTGTTCGAGGAGCAGGACCTGCGGATCGCCGATCTGGTCGAGCGCACCCAGCCGGCGCTGCGCCGCCTGAAGCCGGTCGCCGTCGTGAAGACCCTCGAGGACACCGTGCGGCTCGAGATGGACCTGCGCTTCGAGGCGGCGGCGGCCTCGGAGCTGCGGCATAACCTGGAAGGCGATCCGGATTTCCGCGTGCCCGAGGTCGACTGGCGCCGCACC
>CALFYB010000391.1 GCA_937952995.1 uncultured Caulobacteraceae bacterium | reverse complement strand
ATCTCCTCATGCGCTTCTCTCAGGGCCGTCTGAGCGGGGGTCTCGCCGGGATCACAGCGCCCACCGGGAAAGGCCACCTGACCAGTATGTTTGCGCAAACTGTCAGAGCGCCGGGTCAGTAGGACGCTGATGCCGCCCTCATGTTCGATCAGGGGCGTCAGGACGGCGGCATGAGCTAAGGTCGCTACGCCGTGATCACCGGGATGGGTTTCTGGATTCAGGTCGAAATCCGAGCCCATCCTCCGCGCTGGCCGGTTTTCACCGTGCGCATCCAGAGGATCAAGCCGACTGGTGATCCAATCGCGAAGCAGATGGGGCGCGAGGGCTGGATTCACGCGCCAAAGCCTTCAGCAGGGCCCAAATCAAACCAAGCCCCATTCGAAGATACGCCATAGCGCAGGCCCTCGGGCGTCTGACGCTCCTGCGCCATCTCGACCAGCTCATAAAAGACCGGGCGGGCAATGCGAGCCTCTAGGCCGCGCCGGACATGCAGATAGGGACGAGGCTCGCCGGTCGCCGGATCGGACTGGACGCGGATCGCATGGTCGGGACCGGCCTCGACCTCATCCCCGACATTGGTCAGGAACCGCAGACTGTCGCCAACCCGATCAACCCGCACGGCGATGAAGGGGGCATCCTCGACCCTGATCTTCATTTTCTCAACGGGCGTGACCAGATGATAGCCGTCCGGATCGAGCCGCAGCACCGTCGAAAACAGCCGCACCAAGGCTTCGCGGCCTATGGGCGTTCCCTCATGGAACCACAGGCCATCGCGCTTAATGACGATGTCAATCTCGCCGCAGTGGGGCGGATTCCACAGATGGACCGGCGGCAAGCCGCGCTCGCCCGTCTTCGCCGCTGCGATGACGCCGTCCAGTCCGCCTGTCATTGTCGTGGTCATGGTCGCCGTAATCCTTATCGGTTCCATTGTGAGGTAGGTGCGCAGCGGTATCAAGGAAAGGGTGTCACCAATTTCATCAAGGCCCTTGGGCATGCGAGGGATCAGGGATAGCCTCTTAGGACCGAACTAAGGACGTTTCATGCCCCTTCTCGATATTATCGCTCTGATCGTTTTCGTCCTCTGTTGGCTTTTTTACGAGCCGATGCTGAAGCGCCTGTCCATCGGTCGTCACCTGAACAGCAATATGACCATCGTGCGCAGCGCTTGGATGGCGAACATGGCCGCGCGAGAAAGCCGGTTCATCGATGCGCAACTGATGGGCCACGCGCTCAACTCCGCCTCGTTCTTTGCCTCGACCAACCTGATCGTTATTGCGGGGGCGGCTGGCGTACTGTTCGGCGGAGAAAGAAGCTATCGGAGCCTTGAAGGGGTGGTGATGCTCGATCCCGGATCGCGGCTGATGTTCCAGATCAAGCTGACCTTGATGATGATCATTCTGGCTAGAGGCCTGCTCGACTTCATCTGGGCCATTCGTCAGATGAACTATACGCTGGCAGCCATTGGCGCAGCGCCGGAAAAGCCTGAACCAAAAGTGGCCAAGGCCTATGGCGAGGCTGTGTCCTTGTTGATCAACCCGGCTCTCGGTTCGTTCAATGCCGGTGTCCGCGGCTATTATTTCGCGCTCGCCTGCACGGCTTGGCTGGCAGGTCCGATCCCGTTCTGTCTGGCCACCGTCGGAGCCACAGGCCTATTGGTCTGGCGCCAGTCCAGCGCAAGCGCGGCTAAGGGCGTTCGCAAACTGCGTGAGATTTTGGATGCTCACCGCCCCGACTAGAGGGCGAGGATTTTGCGTGCCGTGCGTTCGGCACCCAGACCATCACACAACAAGCTTGCCTTTGCGGACATAGACCGCCGAGCGGCACTGTCGTTGACGAGATCGCTCAGGACCGCTGTCAGCCGTTCCGCAAAACCGGCTTGGCGCACATCAAGGCTCTTGGTCACTCCATGGGCGTCCAACCGTGCGGCCATGTCAGCCTGATTGTCGGCCAGCACCAGAGTGATTGTGGGAAGTCCAAGGCAGCAGCGCTCCCATGTGCTGGACCCGCCCGCACCGATGGCCAGATCGGCCTCGCCAACCACTGGTGACATGGCCTTAACATCGACCTCGACTCGCAGATTGGCATGGATAGCGCTTAACTCGCGCAACCTTGGCAAGGAGGGTGCGCTGGAACCGACCACTGCCAGAATGCGAGAGTCGATCCCGGTCGACAGAAGGGCCTCAACCACCTCTGCCGTGATCCCACCGACATCGGTCAGGCCGAGCGAGACAAGAACGGATCGGACATCGCCGTCGCGGTCCCGCCGCTCCAACACCTTGCGGCGCGCGGCGGCAAATTCAGGGCGAACGAGGGCAAAGCTCGGACCGGTCCAGATTTGGCTACCCTCGGGCACCCAAGGCTCATAGTCCGATGGCCGACGATCAATCGCACTATCCACCAACAGGTCACAGTCATGGGGTCGCCCCGGTGCATCATCGAGCGCGATGAGCAATCGACCGGCCCGAAGCCGCGCCTCGTCGCTGGCTTGTAGCCCGTAGTGATCGACCACAACCGCGTCGCTCGTCACCGCGCAGGCGGCCTCAACCATGGCGTCTGGCGCGCAAGGGATAAGCTCCACGCCGGGCTTGGCAAAGGCCTTGATCACAGCGGCGACGGCAGGCGGGGCCATAAAGACGCACTGTGCGCCCAAATCTTGCAGAACCCCGGCGAGGGTGAGGCAGCGCATGACGTGTCCGCCGCCCACCTGCGGTCCAGCATCAGCGAGAAAAAGGATCTTACGAGATCTTTGCATCGGTCTATCCGGGCCAATCTGGGGCAAACTGACCTGCCGCATGTGGCCAGCGGCGGAATCATCGTTAAATAGGTCAAAGGTCCATAAGCCTCACCGATAGGGGGCGGCGAGGCCAAGGCATAAGTCACGTCTATAGAAAGTCCGTTTGATGTCGAAGACCCGTTCCGTTCGCTGCGCTATCATTGGGTCTGGACCCGCAGGCTATACTGCCGCGATCTATGCCGCGCGCGCGCTGTTAGAGCCAGTGCTCATTTCAGGCCTGCAACCGGGCGGACAGCTGACCATCACCACCGATGTCGAAAACTATCCCGGCTTTGCGGATGTGATCCAAGGGCCTTGGCTGATGGACCAGATGCGCGCTCAAGCCGAGCATGTGGGCACCGAATTCGTCAACGACATGGTCCTGACCGCCGACCTCTCTAGCCGCCCCTTCCGGCTGACCTGCGACTCTGGGACGGTCTATCTGGCGGAAACGGTGATCATTGCCACGGGTGCACAGGCCAAGTGGCTGGGCCTGCCGTCCGAACAGAAATTCCAAGGCTTCGGCGTCTCGGCCTGCGCCACCTGCGACGGGTTCTTCTATCGGGGCAAGGAGGTCGTGGTGGTCGGCGGCGGCAATACGGCGGTCGAAGAGGCGCTGTTCCTGACCAACTTCGCGTCCAAGGTCACGCTCGTCCATCGCCGCGATAGCCTGCGGGCCGAGAAGATCTTGCAAGAGCGGCTGTTGAACCACCCCAAGATCGCCACGGTCTGGAACAGCGCGATCGACGAGATCGTCGGCAGTGAAAATCCGATGGGCGTGACCGGCGTGCGTCTGAAAAATCTGCAGACCGACGAGACCAGCGATCTGGCCTGCGACGGCGTCTTCATCGCCATCGGTCACGCGCCGTCATCCGAGCTATTCAGTGGCCAGCTGGCCATGGACAGCGCTGGCTATCTGGATGTGAAGCCGGGCACGGCCGCAACGGAAATCGAAGGTGTCTTTGCCTGCGGCGACGTGACC
>CALFYB010000390.1 GCA_937952995.1 uncultured Caulobacteraceae bacterium | reverse complement strand
GCCGCCATCGCCATCGCGCGCGAGCTGGGCGTCAGCGACGAGGCAATCCGCGCCGGTTTGACCGGATTTGGCGGGGTCAAGCGGCGCTTCACCACCACGGGCGTGGCCAAGGGTGTGCGGATCATCGACGACTATGGCCACCACCCGGTCGAGATCTCATCCGTCCTCAAGGCGGCCCGTGCGGTCAGTCTGGGCAAGGTCGTGGCCGTGGTGCAGCCGCACCGCTACACCCGCCTGCGCGACCTCTTTGCCGACTTCTGCAGCTGTTTCAATGATGCCGACGTGGTGATCGTGGCCGATGTCTATACGGCTGGCGAAAGCCCGATTGAGGGGATTAACCGCGACAGCTTGGTCGAGGGCCTGCGCCGCTATGGTCACCGCCATGCTCTGGCCCTGCCAAGCCCGGCTGAGCTACCGGCCATAATCGCGGCCCAGACCCAGCCCGGTGATCTGGTCGTTCTGCTCGGTGCTGGCGACATTACCAGCTGGGCATACGCCTTGCCCGGCCAGTTGGAGGCGCTGGCTTGAGCCGCTGGCAGGACACCCTGCCCAAGACGCGCGGAAAGCTGCTGCTGAACGAGACCCTTGCGCCCTTTACGTGGCTGCGGGTTGGGGGACCGGCGGACGTGCTGTTCCTGCCTGAGGACGAGGACGATCTGGCAGCCTTTCTCAAGGCGTTAGATCCTGCCGTGCCGGTCATGGCCATCGGCGTGGGATCCAACCTCTTGGTCCGCGATGGCGGCGTCGAGGGCGTCGTGATCCGCTTGGGCCGAGGCTTTGGCATGGTTGAGCCGCGCGGTGATAACCAGATCTTTGCAGGCGCAGCGGTGCTCGATGCCAATCTGGCCAAGGCGGCGGCTCAGGCCGGTATTGCTGGACTAGAATTCTTTCGTGGGGTTCCCGGTGCCGTTGGCGGGGCCTGCATGATGAATGCGGGCTGCTATGGCGCGGAAACCAAGGACGTGCTGGTCGAGGCCTATGCCATCACCCGCGCGGGCGAGCGTGTCACGCTGTCCAATGCCGAGATGGGCTTCACCTATAGGCGCTGTGCGGCGGCGGCCGGCGGCGGGCTGATCTTTACCGGTGCCCTGTTTAAGGGGACTCCGGATGCGCCAGAGGCCGTTCTAGAGCGCATGGAGGCGATCACCACCCGGCGCGAGGCGTCCCAGCCCATTCGAGAAAAGACCGGCGGCTCGACCTTCAAAAATCCTGAGGGCCACAGTGCGTGGAAACTTGTCGATGAGGCCGGGTGGCGCGGCAAACCGTTCGGCGGCGCGCAGTTCTCAGACCTGCATGCCAATTTCCTGATCAATGCCAACAATGCCACGGCTGCAGACCTCGAAGGGCTTGGCGAAGCGGTGCGTGCGGACGTCCTGTCTAAGCTCGGCGTGACGCTGGAATGGGAAATCAAACGGATCGGCCGTCCCTGATTCCTTGCGAGCCCTACGCTCACCCTTCTACTATTGTCCCATCGCCGTTATTTTGACCCAAGCTCTAGGAGCCCGCTATGTCGCTGACATTCACTCGAGGATCGGTTCTCGCCGTCGCCATGGGATTGGCCTTAAGTGGCGCGGCTCACAGTCAGACCGCACCCTATGCGGCGCAGCAGGCGGCCGCAGGGCAACTTCGCGACAAGGCCCTGAAAGGCTCCATCGCCTATGAATTGGTCGAGTCCCTGACCACAGAGGTTGGCGCGCGCCCCGCAGGCAGCGCCGCCGCTCACCGGGCCTCGGACTGGGCCGTGGCGCGGTTTAAGGCTCTTGGGTATGACAAGGTAACGGTCGAGACCTTCCCGGTGCCCAACTGGCAGCGCGGCGCTGAGACGGCGGAAGTAACGGCTCCCTATCCGCAAAAGCTGTTCATCACGGCCTTGGGGGGCTCTGTAGCGACGCCGCCGCTTGGACTGAGCGCACAGGTGGTCCTGTTTAAGCGCTTTGACGATATGTTGGCCCAACCTGAAGGGTCGCTGAAGGGCAAGATCGCCGTCGTCACCGAACGCATTGTCCGGGCGCAGGATGGCGCGGGCTATGGCGCAGGCTATCGCATCCGTGGCCAAGGCGCGGTTGAAGCGGCAAGGCGCGGCGCTGTGGGCTATATGCTGCGCTCGCTGGGGACAGACAGTCACCGCGTGCCCCATACGGGCAGCATGACCTATGATCCCGCTGTGGCTAAAATTCCAGCGGCGGCCCTATCCAATCCTGACGCTGACCTTTTGGAGCGGATGACCGATCGGCGCGCACCGGTCACGGTCAAGATGATCGTCACGCCCACCACTGGCCCTGATCTGGAGGCCCGCACGGTGGTGGGGGAAATTACCGGCCGTGAAAAGCCCGAAGAGATTGTCGTCATCGGCGGCCACCTCGATTCGTGGGACCTCGCTACTGGTGCCATTGATGATGGGGCCGGGGTTGCAATCACCATGGCCACGGGCAAGCAAATTCTCGATCGCTCAGAGCGTCCGCGCCGCACCGTGCGGGTGGTCCTTTGGGGCGCAGAAGAAATCGGCAAGGCTGGCGAAGCCTTTGCCAAGGCACATGGCGCGCAGGTAGCGGACCATGTGATCGCCAGCGAAAGCGATTTTGGTGCGGGGCCAGTTTTGAAAATCGCTCTGCCCAAGACCAAGGGCGGCGAGGGCTTTGCTGAGGCCCTGATCAAGGTTCTTGGACCTGCGGGCGTAGTCTATGATCGTCAAGATGCCGTCAATGGCGGCGCGGATGTAGAGGAAATGGCCGAGCTCGGTATGCCCGTAGCCAGTCTGCGTCAAAACGGGCTGGACTATTTCGATTGGCACCACACCCCCGATGACACCCTCGACAAGGTCAAGGCCAATGAGTTGGACCAAAATGTTGCGGTCTGGGCAGCCTTTGCCTGGATGGTCGCTGACAGTGCCGCGACTTTCCGAAGCCCTGCTGTTCCCGCTAAATAAGATTATCTTCGATCGTCTGGATTTATGACCATGAGCCTTCCTCTGTCTGGCCGACACATCGCCGTATTGATGGGCGGCCCCTCGTCGGAGCGCGAGGTGTCGTTAGTTTCTGGCCGCGACTGTGCAG
>CALFYB010000389.1 GCA_937952995.1 uncultured Caulobacteraceae bacterium | reverse complement strand
TTCTGCCGTGGCCCATCTGGACTATGCTGGCGGCCTGCAGGCTATGGGCTGGTTCATTGTCCTGCTCTTACCCATTACGATACTCTTTGCCTCTAAGTGGGTGGGTGAGCCCGTCAATATGCCGCCCGTCGCCCATCGCCCCGCCAATGTGAAAGCCTATTTCGACCTATTCAAAAACGACTCCGTGCGGCGGATCATGCTTGCCGACCTAACCTTGGGGCTCGCGCCGGGCATCACTGGAGCGCTTTTTTTCTTCTTTTTCGAGCAAATCAAACATCTGAACAAGACCCAAGCGGGTCTCATGCTGCTGATCTATTTCGTAGCTGCACTTGTTGGAGCACCGCTTTGGTCACGTCTGAGCACGGCTATTGGCAAACATAAGGCGCTGGTTGTTGCGTCGATCGTCTATGCCATTACCCAAAGCTTACTGGTCTTTTGGCCCGCCGTGTCGCTTCCCGTGATGGCAATTGGGTTGTTTTTGGCCGGCCTGCCCTATGCTGCCGCAGCCGTACTGCTCCGCTCAATGCTGGCCGATGTTGGTGATGAGGAGCGGTTGAACAGCGGGATTGACCGAACCGGCTTGCTGTATGCGGTATTGGCGGGGACCAATAAGATTGGCTACGCACTCGCCGTTGGGATTACCTATTTCGGCCTAGATGCCTTGGGCTTCAAAGCGGGCGGAACGGATAACTCGCCTCAAGCGCTGCTTGGTCTGCAGTTTCTGTATGGCGTCTTGCCCGGCCTTCTGGCGTTCATCGCGGCTTGGACGGTCAATGGCTATCGCCTAGATGCCGCCCGCCACAGCACGATCCGCGAGGCGCTGCGCCTGCGCGATGAGGCTGACACTCTACAGCAAGGCTAATGTCCCCCTATGGCACCCCTGACGTCGGATAATCCTGAAGAAGACCACCATCCCCTCTTCCAACTGCTGGACATTATGCGCCGTCTTCGCGACCCGGTGAGTGGCTGTCCGTGGGATTTGGAACAGACCTTCGCCACCATCGCGCCCTATACGGTCGAGGAGGCCTATGAGGTCGCCGACGCCATAGAGCGGGGCGACATGGGCGATCTCCGGGACGAGCTGGGTGACCTTCTGTTCCAAGCCGTGTTCCACGCCCAGATGGCGCAGGAACAGGGACAGTTCGACTTTGCCGATGTCGCTCAGGGCATTTGCGACAAGATGCTGCGCCGCCATCCCCATGTGTTTGGCGAGGCGGACGCACGGACCTCTGCAGAGCAGACTGACGCCTGGGAAGTGATTAAGGCCGGTGAACGCGCCGCAAAGGGCAAGGCAGCGAGCATCCTCGATGACATACCCGCCAGCCTTCCGGCCATGACCCGGGCGGTAAAACTAACCAAACGCGCCGCTCGGGTTGGCTTTGACTGGCCCAACACCACTGAGGTTGTCGCCAAATTGCGCGAAGAGCTGGCCGAGCTTG
Source organism: uncultured Caulobacteraceae bacterium (assembly GCA_937952995.1). GTDB lineage: Bacteria > Pseudomonadota > Alphaproteobacteria > Caulobacterales > Caulobacteraceae > CAISGS01. The sequence goes on along the minus strand of CALFYB010000389.1, from coordinate 6,875 downwards.
AGGTCGAAATCGACGCGGGTGATCAGGCTAAGGCCCGTGAAGAGCTGGGTGATCTCTTGTTCGTCGTCGCCAATCTGGCCCGCAAATTGGACATTGAGCCTGAAGATGCCCTGCGAAGCGCCAACGCCAAGTTTGTCAGGCGTTTCAGCTATATAGAGCGATCTCTTGCGGATCAGGGTCGCACGCCGGATCAGTCAGATTTGGCTGAGATGGATGGGCTGTGGAACGCAGCTAAGGCGATTGATAAGGCCAAGGGGTAGAGATTGAGAGGCCCCCTCACCCAACCCTCTCCCCCGAGGGGGCGAGGGCTCTTCTTTCTGAGCCCTCTCCCTGTGGGCGAGGGTTGGGTGAGGGCCTTGTTTTCTTTCACACACGTCTTTGCTAGCGCAGCCAAGCAACCCAACTCACGAACACGACCCTAAGCGGATGTTCCCCTAGGTTGCTTCGACGCAATGCGTCTCGCAATGACGCAGCTTTTCCTGATGCTCAACCCGCCGAAGCACGCGGGGGTGCTCCCTACCCCGGCTTTGCCGGTACTTCCCCCAAAGGGGGAAGATTATAGGCTCCAAGATCTTCCTCCACTGGGGGAAGTGGCCCGAAGGGCCGAAGGGGGTCTTGTTTCCTAATCCATCACAGCGCTTGGAAAGCCGCGTTGAAACCGCCCGATGGCCTGAGCGTCAAGCCGCACCCGAAGCACAACCGAGCCGTCGTCCTGATCAACCCGCTTGAGCACGCGGCCATGCCGATAGAGCCAGGCGATGGCTTGTCCGTCCGCATAGGCCAGGGTGATGGTCGCCTCTTCGCCGGTATCGACATGATCGGCGAGGATTTGGCGCAGACGCTCCATGCCCTCACCGGTGACGGCAGAAACGGCGACCGCCAGCGGCCCGGCACCCTCGTCGGACCGAAGCGCGCGGGACAGAACCTCTCCCCTGCCCTCGTCGTCGAGCATATCGACCTTGTTCCAAACCTCGATCAGGACACGCTCGCTGTCACGGCCAAGCTTGATCTGTTCGAGCACGGACTCAACGTCATGGGCCTGAGCGCGGCTGTCGGGATTGGCGATGTCGCGGACGTGCAAAATGACATCCGCCTCTTGGACTTCTTCCAACGTCGCACGGAAGGCCTCGACCAGTTCGTGCGGCAGATCCGAAATGAAGCCCACCGTGTCGGACAGGATCGCAGGTCTGCCGCCGGGCAGACGCACGGTCCGCAAGGTGGGGTCTAGGGTCGCGAACAGCATATCCTCAGCCATGACCTCGGCCTCGGTCAGGCGGTTGAACAGGGTTGATTTGCCGGCATTGGTGTAGCCGACGAGCGCGATGGTCGGTGTCGGGGTCTTCTGGCGCGCAACGCGGTGCAAGGAGCGGGTGCGCCGCACCTCGTCCAGCTCCTTCTTCAGCTTACCGATCTTGTCAGCCAGCAAGCGCCGGTCGGTTTCGATCTGGGTTTCACCAGGACCACCCATGACCCCCATGCCACCGCGCTGGCGCTCAAGGTGGGTCCAGGTCCGCACGAGGCGTGACTTTTCATAGTCGAGACGCGCCAACTCGACCTGAAGCTTGCCCTCTCGGGTGCGGGCACGGCGGGCGAAAATCTCGAGGATCAGGCCTGTGCGGTCGAGAACCTTGACCTCCCACGCCTTTTCCAGATTGCGCTGCTGAACTGGCGTGAGGGCATCATCAATGATGACCACATTAGCGCCCAGATCACGGGCCTGCTCGCCAATCTCGGTGACCTTGCCCTTACCGAACAGGGTCGCAGGCATGGCGGTGCGAAGCGGCGTGACCTGCGCGCCGCAAATGACGACGTCCAGCGCCTCGGCCAAGCCAACGGCCTCTTCCAGACGCGCGGCCGGGTCACGGAGCCGATTGACGGAACCGCGGCCCTGCGCGCGAACCGGATGGACCACAAGCGCCGTCTGGACCTCTGGCGTGCGGTCTACAAAACTATCGGTCAATCGTCGAAATCTTGCTCAGGCTCGTACAGCTGAACCGGCTGTGCGGGCATAATCGTCGAGATTGCGTGCTTGTAGACCAACTGTGACTGGCCATCACGGCGCAGCAGCACGCAGAAATTATCAAACCAACTGACGACGCCCTGCAGCTTGACGCCATTGACCAAGAAGATGGTCAGCGGCGTGCGAGTCTTGCGGACGCTGTTCAGGAAGGTGTCTTGCAGATTTTGCTTTTTATCGTTCGACATGGCCTTTTCGACCCTCTTTTTCTTAATTGGAGGCAAAATGCCCCCACACATGAGTGTTTCCCGGTCAGCTCGCTGTGCGTCTGGCCGTCTCCATATATAGGCTCCTTAGGCTCAAGCTCAAAGGTCCCGGCCGTCCATTACCAATGGTAATGTTGTCGATCTGCACGATCGGAAGCACAAAAGCTGACGCCGCCGTCAAAAATGCCTCCTTTGCGCCCTTTGCCTCGTCGACGGAGAAGGGTTTTTCGCAGAAGGGTATGCCCTGCTCTTTCAGTCGCTCGATCAGGGCGGCACGGGTAATGCCGCGCAAAATATTGGCTTGGGTATCGCGTGTGCGCAAGGTACCGCTCGCGTCAACGATCCAGGCATTGGTCGAGGCCCCCTCGGTAACCAGACCCATCTCGTCCACCAACCAAGCCTCTTCCGCCCCGGCATCGTGCGCCAAGGTCTTGGCCATGGCATTAGGCAGCAATCCGACAGTCTTGATGTCACAGCGACCCCAGCGAATGTCGGGCTGGGTGATGACGCTGACGCCTTTGGCCGCCTTAGCATTCAGAGCGTCATAGTTGATCGACTTGGCGGTCAAGACCACGGTGGGCAGCGGCGCGGGGTCTGGAAACGCATGATCACGCTTAGCAACGCCGCGACTGATCTGCAGGTAGACCATGCCATCCTTGATCCGATTACGCCGCAAGGTTTCGCCAATGACCATACGCAAGGCCGCGCGGCTCATGGGCTGGTCGATGGATAGTTCTGAAAGGCTACGGTCGAGCCGGTTGAAGTGGCCCTCACAGTCGGCCAGCTTGCCGTCAAACACCGCCCAGACCTCATAGACAGCGTCAGCAAATTGAAAGCCACGGTCCTCGACGTGGACCACAGCCTGACTGTGTTCCAAATAGCGGCCGTTTACATAGGCAACCCGTCCCATCAGTCTTCCTCGTCTTCGCCAGATCGCAGGGGCGCAACCCCAAGCGATTTCAATTTGCGGTGCAGCGCGGAGCGTTCCATGCCGATGAAGGACGCCGTCCGTGAAATATTGCCACCAAAGCGCATGATCTGAGCGTTGAGATATTCCCGCTCAAACACCTCGCGCGCATCTCGAAGCGGCAACGCAATGATCCGCTCAGCCCCCATGGAGCCTGCCGTTCCGGCCGTCGCGACTTCTGAGGGGAGCATCTCCGCCGTGATCGGCTGGGTTGGATCGCCGGTGGCAAGGATAAGCAGCCGCTCAACATTGTTGCGTAATTGGCGAACATTCCCCGGCCAGGCGTGGACTTGAAGCGTAGCAATCGCGTCATCGCTAAGGATCCGCCGTGGAAGCCCCGTGGCCTCGCTGATCGCCGATATGAAATAGTCGACCAGTTCAGCGATGTCGTCCCGACGCTCAGACAGGCCAGGCACGCGGACGGGAACCACATTTAGGCGATGGAACAGGTCCTCTCGGAACCGACCCTCAGCAATCTCTTCACGCAAATCTCGCGCAGTCGAGGACATGACCCGAACATCGACCTGAACATCGGTGGTGCCCCCGACGCGCCGGAACCGCTGATCGACCAACACGCGCAAGATCCGGCCCTGGGTCTCGCGCGGCATGTCTGCGATCTCATCGAGATAGAGTGAACCGCCATGGGCCCGCTCAAAGACGCCGATCTTGCTGGGATGGCCGTCTGCGCCCTCCTCACCGAACAGTTCCAGGTCGATGCGGTCAGTCGTCATACCCGCCGCCGCGATGGCCACGAACTCATTGCCCGAGCGCGGACTGGCATCATGGATCAGGCGCGCGACCAGCTCCTTGCCAGACCCCGGAGGGCCCGCAATCAGGATGCGGCTATTGGCTTGAGCGATCTTGCCGATCAACTGACGTAGCTGTTGGGCTGGCGCTGAATGGCCGATAAACCCGTCCGGTGCCAAGGTCTGCTGACGTAGCCGACGGTTTTCACGCTTCAGATTGGCCGCTTCTAACGCCCTCTGAACGACCAACAACAGGCGGTCCGACTTGAAGGGCTTTTCGAGGAAATCATAAGCCCCGCGCCGAATGGCACTGACGGCAGTTTCGATATTGCCATGGCCAGAGATCATCACGACCGGCAGATCCACGTCCAAGGTCTTGATCATGTCGAGCAGTTCAAGCCCGTCCATGCCGCCGCCCTGCATCCAAATGTCTAGGATGACCAAAGAGGGCTTTCGCGCATTGATCGCGACCAGCGCCGCGTTCGCATCCGGGGCTGTGCGCACGGCATAGCCCTCATCCGCTAGGATACCCGCTACCAATTCGCGGATATCAGCCTCATCGTCGACTACCAGAATATCAGCCGCCATGACTTCCTCTCTCCGTCGCTGGCACGCTGGCCAGAGACATTTGAACTCGGCTCGACCGGGCGAAACGAAGGCTCGTTCGCGCCCCGGGCGTTTCAGCAGCGTCTGACAAGGTCAGATCACCGCCATGGTCTTCCATGATCCGTTTGACAATCGCGAGCCCGAGGCCTGTGCCCTTCTCCCGCGTCGTCACATAGGGCTCGGTTAGGCGGTCTCGGTCGCGTGTGGGCAGACCGACGCCATTATCCTCGACCTCAAAGGCCGGTGCGCCATCGGTCAGGACGAGACGCGCAATGATCCGACCTTGCAGATCGGGCTCCTTGAGACGCCGGGCCGAGATCGCTTCACCGGCATTTTTCAGAAGGTTGGTTAGCCCCTGCCCCACCATCCGTGCGTCGCAGGTCAACCCAACGGTCTCATCAGGTTCTTCCAAAAGGATGGTGGTTTCAGGATCGGCAACGCGCTGGGCAAAGACCGCTTGGCGCAGCATCTCATTGGCGTCGCAGGTCGAAAATTGCGGCGCGGGCATCCGCGCAAAGGACGAGAACTCGTCGACCATTCGGCCAATATCGCCGACCTGACGGATGATCGTGTCGGTGCAGCGATCAAAGGTCTCTAGGTCGCTCTGAATCTCACCGCGATATTTGCGCCTCAAACGCTCTGCGGACAGCTGGATCGGGGTCAGCGGGTTCTTGATCTCATGGGCGATACGGCGAGCGACATCGCGCCAAGCCGCATTGCGCTGGGCTGTGACCAGACGGGTAATGTCGTCGAAGGTCAGGACGACTTCGGCTTCGGCGGTCGTTGAGGCCCGCACGCGCAGCCTGCGAGTCTGAGCCCCGCGAACAATATCGACCTCTTCTTCGGCCTCTCCGCGTGCCGACTGGGCCATCGCCACCAAGGGCAAGAACTCAGGCGCGACCTCCGCCAACGGCAGGCCATAGAGTAGCGTATCCTCCATATCCAGCAGGGCTATAGCCTGATGGTTGGTCGCAGAAATCCGTCCGTTCGGATCAAGGCCAAGCACGCCCGCGCTTACGCCCGACAGCACGGTCTCGATGAACTGGCGCCGAGACTCTGCGTCGATGCTCGCAGCTATCAATGCCTGTTGCTGGTCCCCAAGGTCCTTGGTCATGCGGTTGAAGGCATCTGATAGGACTGCAATCTCCTCAGGCGAGCGCACAGTGTCGACCCGCGCGGTCAGATCGCCGCCTGCGACCCGGTCGGCAGCCTGCACCAGTTTGGCAATCGGTGTTGCAATGGCCGAGGCCGCCGCCATACCCAGCCATACGGCCCCCACCAGCACCAAGAGCACGGTCTCGACATAGCTCATGGCAAAGACGGTCTGAATGCGCGCCCGGTTGGTCTCGGCGTCGCGATAGTCGAGCACGGACTTTTCCGACTGGAAGAGCCGCTGCATCAGCCCCTTTTCGACATAGCGGGCGGTGTAGAGATAGGCATCATCATAGGCCTTGAGCCGATAGACGGCGCGAAACAGGTTCTCGGCCGCAAAGGGCCGCATCACGATCTCGCCCGTGTCGGCCGCAACTAGGGTGCTCGGTGGCGGGGCCAGATAGGGCGGCGCACTCGGAGACTCAGCGCGGGCTAGAATTCGGCCTTCATGATCGATCACATAGACCGCCGGAAAGGCCCGATAGGCCGCTTGGTCGCGCAGGTAGCTGGAATAGGTTACCGGACTTTCCGTCAGCTTGCTCGGCACCTGATTGAGGTCGGTGGCGAGGTCGCCCATTTCACGCTGGATGTAGCGCTTCTGCTCTTCCAGATAGGCATTGGCAAAGACCGCGCCGTTCTCCACAGCGGTCTTAACCCGCAGATTAAACCAGTTATCGACGCCCTGATTGACCAGCAGACCAAAGAAGATCGCGACCACAACGGCGGGGGCGACGGCGGTGGGGAGGCGGCGGGCGGCGGCGCGCCCGCGCCGCCGCCAGCAGCAAGGCCGCGCCGCGGGCAGGCGGGCGACGGCACGCAAGCCGGGGCGAACGGGTGTCAGGGTCGGCGCTACGTGGCTGGCGATGCTGCCCGAATCCACATGAAGTGCATCCGCTGCAATCGCCCACTGACGACTGCGGCTGTCACGCTACCGACCAGCCGGACAACCTACTACTACGGCCCGAAGTGCGCTCGACTCGCCGGCCTCAGCCAATCGAAAGCGAGGATCAGGATGACGAAGCTGCCGATAACGCAGGCGTCGGTGAGTTGTCCGAGGTTCACTCGTCCTCGCCGCCCTCGTCCCCGTCGCCGCCGTCGTCGGGCTGCGGCACTTCCACCGTCTCGTTGATCATGCTGCCTTCTCCTTTCCGCGGCGCTCACCAGGGGCGGCAGTAGCAGCC
>CALFYB010000388.1 GCA_937952995.1 uncultured Caulobacteraceae bacterium | reverse complement strand
ATCTTCCCCCTCTGGGGGAAGCGATGCGCAGCATCAAAGGGGGTCTTGTTTTCTCACCGCGTCATTGCGAGCGCAGCGAAGCAACCCAGGGGAATGGCAAGGACTTCAGGCGATGTTCCCCTGGGCTGCTTCGACGCTTCGCGTCTCGCAATGACGCTGGAATCCAACCCGTGATGGACCCTAGCTCGTGAACCGGAAATGCAGGACGTCGCCGTCTTGGACCCGGTATTCCTTACCTTCCAGACGCATCCGGCCAGCCTCCTTGGCACCCTGTTCGCCATTGAGGCGGACATAGTCGTCAAAGGCGATGGTTTCGGCGCGGATGAAGCCCTTTTCGAAGTCGGTATGGATGACGCCAGCCGCTTGCGGGGCCGTATCACCGACATGGATGGTCCAGGCGCGAGCCTCTTTGGGGCCGACCGTGAAATAGGTCTGCAGACCCAAGAGGCTGTAGGCCTCGCGGATCAGGCGGTTGAGGCCAGGCTCAACAAGGCCCAGGGTTTCGAGGAACTCGGCCCGCTCATCGGCGTCGAGCAGGGCGATTTCGCTCTCAATCTTGGCCGAGATGACCACGGACTTGGCATTGTCCTTGGCGGCCCGTTCGGCGACCAGATTGGACAGGGCGTTGCCTCGGTCTGCGCTATTTTCCTCGACATTGCAGACATAGAGGGCAGGCAAGGAGGTCAGGAGTTGCAGCATGTGCCACGCCTTCTCGTCGTCGGCGTCAATCTTGGCGGCGCGGGCGGGGCGACCCTCATTCAGTTGGTCGAGCGCCAGCTTGGCCAAACGCAGGGTATTGATGCTTTCCTTATCGCCGCCCTTGGCGCGCTTCTCCAGATTGACGATGCGCTTTTCGAGGCTCTCGAGGTCGGCCAGCATCAGTTCGGTCTCGATGATTTCGAGGTCGGACAGGGGATCGATGCGGCCCTCAACGTGGGTGATGTCGTCATCGATGAAGCAGCGCGAGACGAAGGCTACGGCGTCGCAGTCGCGAATATTGGCGAGGAACTGGTTGCCCAGCCCTTCACCCTTGGACGCGCCGCGTACGAGGCCTGCCACGTCAACAAAGTTGATCCGGGCGGGAATGATCTCTTTGGAGCCGGCAATGGCGACCAGCTTGTCGAGGCGCGGCTCGGGCACGGCGACGTCACCGACATTGGGCTCGATCGTGCAGAACGGATAGTTGGCCGCCTGAGCCTGAGCCGTCTGGGTCAGGGCGTTGAATAGGGTGGACTTGCCAACATTGGGCAGGCCGACGATTGCGACTTTGAGCGCCATCGAGTCCTCGGGACAAAAGATGAAAACAGGGGTGCGCCGCTTTGGACGACGCGTCGAAGGCCCTTATGGCCGAGCCGAGGCCAAGGCGCAAATGTTGCGCTTGGTGAAGGGCTAATCAGTTGGCGGGTTTGGCCCCTTCTGTCAGGCCAGCCTTGCGCGGATCGGCCTTAGGCGAGGGGGCCAGACGCATGACCTCGGTCTGGTATTTCTCGTCCTCGGTGGCGGCCAGCAGCGGCGCGGCATCGGCGCAGGCCCGGCAGAGGGTCTCGACCCATGGCCCATCGACCTTGTTGAAATCGGACAGCACCCAGCCCAGAACCATGTCCTTATCGCCGGGATGGCCCACGCCCATGCGCGCTCGGCGGAAGTTCGGACCCATCTGGCCGATGATCGAGCGCAGGCCATTGTGACCCGCAGCCCCGCCGCCGGTCTTCATGCGAAAGCGTCCGGGGGCCAGATCCATCTCGTCATGGAACACCACGACCTGATCGAGCGGCGTCTTATAGAACTTGGCGGCGGCAGCAATCGCGCGGCCACTTTCGTTCATATAGGTCTGGGGCTTCATCAGCAGGGTGCGCACCTCGCCCGCAGGGGTCAAGATATTGCCCTCACAGACCTCGCTCTGAAACTTGGTGCGCCAAGGGCCAAAGCGCCAACGGCTGGCCATCTCATCGACGCAGAGAAAGCCGATATTGTGGCGGTTGCGCTCATATTTAGGTCCAGGATTGCCCAGACCAGCCAAGATCAACATGGGGCGTCCATTCTGAATAGGCCAAAAGGGGGCCAACAGGGGCCTAAATATAGATACAGGGCGCGCCCGTTAAGGCACGCCCTGCAGTATTAGGGTCTTAGCGTTTCTGATCGTGCCGTGGCGAGCGCCAGACGTTAGCGGCTCGGCAAAAGCGGATCGAAGGTCGCTTTGATTAGCTGACGCGCAGCAGGTCGAAGTGGACCGGCTCATCGCTGACAGGGTGGAATTGGATTTCCTTGGCGACGACCTTTTGGGTCTTGCCGCCGTGGGACAGGGTGACCTCTTGGCCAGCGAGCTTGCCGGACAACAGGGCCTTGCGGAATTCATTGCTCTTGACCGAAATGGCCAGAGGCTCAGCGCCGCCGCCATAGACGACGCCCGGTACATGACCTGCACGGCGGGTTTCACGCGCGCCACCGGTACCAGTGCGCTCACGCAGTTCAACATTCAGGACGATCTCGGCCATGGCCATGCTCTCAAACGAAACCGCCGCACTGTGACCGCGCGGCGTAGGTCGGACAAATAAGGTGGCGGTAGATACACGCTTCAGGGCGTCCATGCAACGGTTGAGGCCGCATGAACGCAAATGGTTGGTTCACACCGTGTCAGGGATCGGCTCAACCGGCCCTAATCGAACAGTTTTGACACAGATTCTTCGTTAGCGATGCGTCGAATGGCTTCGCCAATCAGGGGCGCGGAGCCGACAACGCGGATCTTGGGGCTTTGCAGGACATTGTCAGCCGCTTCGATAGAATCGGTGACCACCAGTTCGGTCAGGACGGAGGCATTGACCCGGTCCACGGCAGCTCCCGACAGAACGCCGTGCGTGATGTAGGCCGACACTTCGGTTGCGCCATTTTCGATCAG
>CALFYB010000387.1 GCA_937952995.1 uncultured Caulobacteraceae bacterium | reverse complement strand
ACCTGGTGGCAGCAGGCCTCCGGCAAATATAATAAGGGCTTCGTGCCCAAGACCGGCGCGGTTCTGGTCTTTAAGCAAACCGGCATTATGCGTCAGGGCCATGTCGCTGTGGTCAGCCAAGTCCTGACCGACCGCGTGATCCAAGTCACCCACGCCAATTGGTCCGTGATTTCTGGCACCCGCGGCAAGGTCGAAAAAGACGTCACCGTTATCGACGTCTCCCAGCAAGGTGACTGGAGTTCCGTCAAGGTCTGGTACGATCCGGTGCGCGATCTCGGCAATACGGTCTATCCGACCTATGGCTTCATCTATTCGTCGACCCAGAATGCGGCCCGTTACGCGGCGCAGAACGCGGTGATGAATATTGCCCAAACCGCCTTCAGTCAGGTTGCCGCCGCCGTGCCAACGCCCGGCTCTGGTCCAGCCCAGATGCTCAATCAGGCCGCAGAGACCACCGATCAGATCGCGGCCTTGATTGCGTCCTTGACCGGCGGCGAAGAGACCCCAACCGACAAACGCTAGGCCGAGCCCTGTCCGCAGGCGCTGACAGAAAGCAGACTGATGCTGAAACTGCTGCGCAATGGGGCCCCGGCCTTCGACGTTCCAAGCCCTGAGACGGGTTGGCACCTGCCGCCGGACACCGTCTGGATCGAGTTGATTGAACCCACCCGGGCCGAAGAGCTTTTGGTCGAGCAGGCCCTAGGCGTGCTTTTGCCCACCCGTGAAGAGATGGCCGAGATTGAGGCCTCCAGCCGCCTCTATCAGGAGGATGGGGCCACCTTCATGACCGCCACCATCCTGCACAATGCCGATGAGGAGGAGCCAAGCTCTTCGCCGGTGACCTTTGTGTTGGCCGCAGAGCGTCTGGTCACGATCCGCTATATCGAGCCGCGCGCCTTTACGATCTTTGCGGCGCAGGCCGAGCGTCAGGCGAGCCTTTGCCCGACGGGGACCCATGCGTTCCTCGGGCTTCTAGACGCCGTGGTCGACCGCACAGCCGACATTCTCGAACGGACGTCCGGAGAGGTGGAGACCTCGTCGCGTTCGATCTTCAAGCGCCCTCGCGAAGGCGGGTTCGAGCAGATCTTGACCCGGCTTGGCCGCTCGCAGAGCTTGAACGCCAAGGCGCGGGACAGTCTCGTCAGTCTCGCGCGCTTGATCAGCTTCGCGTCACTGTCCGAACAGATCGAAACCAATCGCGATCACCGGGACCATCTAAAGAGCTTGCAGCGAGACGTTCAGTCCCTGACCGATCACTCGTCCTACCTGTCGAGCAACATCACCTTTCTGCTCGATGCGGCCTTGGGCCTGATCAATATCGAGCAGAACGCCATCATCAAGATCTTCTCGGTGGCTGCGGTGGTGTTCCTACCGCCAACCCTCGTGGCCTCGATCTACGGCATGAATTTCGAACAGATGCCCGAGCTGAAATTTGTCCACGGCTATCCGATGGCTCTGGTGATCATGGTCATTTCAGCGGTCGTGCCGCTCTGGTGGTTCCGGAAAAAGGGCTGGTTGTAGGCCCTTTTGCACCGTTTCCTCGCGTCATTGCGAGGCGCAGAGCGCCGAAGCAACCTAGGGGAACATCCCCACTCTTACGCGCCAGTCTTCTGGGTTGCTTCGCTACGCTCGCAATGACGCCGTTAAAACAA
>CALFYB010000386.1 GCA_937952995.1 uncultured Caulobacteraceae bacterium | reverse complement strand
ATCAGGACCTTGGTGAACATGGCTTTGGTCCTATTGCGTGATGATCATGCGCACGGCGGTGGGATTGAAGCCGTTGCAGGGATTGTTAATTTGCGGGCAGTTCGAGACCACAACAGACACATCCGTCTCAGCGCGCAGATCGACATATAGACCCGGCGCAGATATGCCGTCGACAATGCCGAGCGCCCCGTCACCCTCGACCGGCACGTTCATGAAGAAGTTCACATTGCTGACCATGTCGCGCTTGCCGCGCCCCTCCCGGGCATTGGCGGTCAGGAAATTGTCGACGCAGGCATGTTGGGCCTTGGTGTGGTGGCCATAGCGCAGGGTGTTGCTCTCGCATGAACAGGCCCCGCCGATGGTGTCGTGATAGGCCACGGCGGTAGACATCACCGTCATCATCGCCGCCCCCTCGTTGGAGCGCAGAACCGAGCCTTCGCGCAGGAAGATGTTGCCCTGCGCGGCGATCGTGTCCTGAGCGCTGTAGCGTTCAGCGTCGTCATGGGCATTGTAGACGAGGAAATCGACGGCTTGATTGCCCTCCAGATCAACGATCCGCAGGGTCTGGCCCTTCTTGACCAGATGTAGCCAAGGCGCGCGGGCGGGCACCACCTCATCATGGACTATGGTTCCGGCGAGATCGGGAATTGAGACACTCATGACGTCCCCTCAGCGGCTGTAATAGTCATCGACGTTCTGAAAGGCCCGCAGACCTTCCGGCGTCGCATGGCGGATCGGATCATCCATTGGGGTCAGGGGGCCGCGCCAAGCGGTGGCACGCACCAAGCCGCTGCTGTAGTCGGGCCGCGGATCGAGCACATGGGGGCAATTGGCCATCACCACGATCAGGTCCATCTCGGCGCGCAAGGTCACATAACGCCCCGGCTCATGGGGCCCGACCTCCAGCACGGTTTCGCCGCCCTGAGCAATCCGAACGCCCTTGAAGAGGTTGAGGCACGGATGGATATCGCGCCGCCCAAGCCCGAACTTGGCAATGCCCAAGGAAAGCCGATCCCGGCCATTGGGATGGGCACCGTGATTGAAGCCGTCACCGTAGCGTCGTTCGTTCGAGGCTTGATTGGACGCCCCGCAAAAGGCGTCGTGGGTCTGGGCGGTATCTTCGACAAGGCTCGCTAAGACCCGGCCCATATCAGACAGGAGCAGCTTGCCTTGGCCCAGATAGGCATTCCACTGAACCTTCACCGTGTCGGCAATATTAAGCCGCTCAACCGGGCGCTCAGCGTTGAAAACCAAAAGCGATAGGCAAGCATCGCCGCTGAGATCAGTCAGCCGCAGCCGTGTTCCGCGCGCGATTTGGCGACCCGCATAACCCCCCGCCGCGACCGTCTCGTCCCAAACCAAGCTGGCCGGATCAATGGCTGGGTCCAAACCCTTGGCCGCGCTAGCCGGGACGGTTGGCATGGCGTCGGCATGGGTTCCGGCCTGGGCCCTGGCATGGGCGCGCGCGGAATTGGGATCAGCGGTGCCAAGGGCGCTCATCGGTCATCTCCATGGGCATGAAGGGGGGGTAACAGAGCCGTCGTTGTGACGAGCTTGATTTGCTGGACGCCGCGCACTTGGCGAAGGGCATCACAAAGGCGCTGCAGCCGCTCATAGGGGCCTTGGACCAGCAAGACCTCCATGGCCTGATCGTCCTCAAGAAAGACGTTCTGGGCCGAGATCACTTCCTTGACATAGGCGACCTGGGTCTGGGCGAGCGCATGACGCACCCGTCCGCTTTCGGCGCGGTAGATCAAGGTGATGGTTCCAGCCAGCACCGCGTCCGACCGCACCCCATTATGGTCGGCCAACTCGTGACGGATGAGCTCTGCGATCATCTGCGAGCGGCTGGGCAGGTTGCGCTCAGCAACCATCGCATCAAGCTGTGCCAGTAACTCTGCCGGCAGGCTGACGCTTAAACGCGCGAGGTTGGGAGGGGCGAAACTGTCCATACCCTCCCATAGGCGATATTACGAACCTGGCATTTCGTAATATCGCTTCGGTGCCGACGGGATGGCCACCCGCCTTAAAAATGGGCAAGCCTTCGGTGCTTTGCCCATCCTTTCATCTCGATGCCTCGTTCAAAGGCGAGGTCGCACTCACAGGGTCGGCAGCGCCTCGAGGGGGTGAACAAAGACCTCGTTGCGAACAATTTTGTCGCCCTCAAGCACCACCAGATCAAATCCCCGAAGATAGGAGACCGGACCGTCAGGCGGGCTGATGGTGCAAAACCAGCGACCGCAATAGCCATTGTGGGTCGCCCAAAGCTC
>CALFYB010000385.1 GCA_937952995.1 uncultured Caulobacteraceae bacterium | reverse complement strand
CAGCGCCGCTGCAGGGCGATGCCCGCGAGGGGGTGACCCGGAAAATCCTTCTCAGGTGTCACATCGACAACAATGCCGGCATTGGCGTTGCGCTCTTTGCGCGAATATTGGCTCATTCCGTTGGTGACCAGACGGCCCGGCTCTGAGGCTGCCGCAACGACCGTCCCGCCGGGACACATGCAAAAACTATAGACCGTGCGCCCGTTCGAGCAGGCGTGGGACAGCTTATAGTCGGCCGCGCCCAAGTCGGGATGTTTGGCAGAGGTGCCGAACCGAGCATTGTCGATCAGGGACTGGGGATGCTCGATGCGAAAGCCAATGGAGAAGGGCTTGGCCTCGATATAGACGCCCCGGTCATAGAGCATCTGGAAGGTGTCGCGGGCGCTGTGGCCGATGGCCAGAACCACGTGATCGGACAGGACTTGCTCGCCGCTTTCCAGAACCACGCCGCGCATCTGGCGCTCGCCCGAGGCATCGGTATCGACCAGTATATCGACGACCTTGTTCTGAAACCGGTATTCTCCGCCCAGTTCCTCGATAGACTGACGCAGGCTCTCGACCATCGACACCAGCCGGAAGGTGCCGATATGGGGGTGAGCCTCGGTCAGGATTTCCGGCGGCGCACCGGCCTTGACGAACTCGGTCAGGACCTTGCGGCCAAGGTGGCGAGGGTCCTTGATCTGGCTATAGAGCTTGCCGTCGGAAAAGGTCCCGGCCCCGCCTTCGCCATATTGAACATTGGATTCCGGATTGAGCACCTTGCCACGCCACAGGCCCCACGTGTCCTTGGTCCGCTCGCGCACGACCTTGCCGCGGTCCAGAATGATTGGGCGAAAGCCCATCTGGGCCAACAAAAGTCCGGCAAACAGGCCGCACGGCCCGGTGCCGATGACGATGGGGCGGCTGGGTTCCTGCCCTGTGGCCTTGGCGGTGAAGCGATAGTCGACATCCGGTGTTGGCCGAACGCGGATATCCTCGGCGCAGCGGGCGGCGATGGCGGCCTCGTCCTTGAGGGCGATATCCACCGAATAGACCATCAGGATCGCGGCCTTGCGCCGTGCATCATGGGCGCGGCGGGCGATCTTATAGTCGATGATTTGGTCAGGCTGGATCGCCAAGCGCTCGCAGATGGCGGCGGTCAGGGCGTCTGGCGAATGGCCCAAGGGCACACGAAGTTCGGTTAAGCGAAGCATGGCAGGTCTATATCACGCTAAGAACACCATTTCGATAAGGCGCTTTGACCTGTAATTCTAACCCATGTCACACAAGCGAATCGTATTTTCTGGATCGAACGACATTGAGATCGTCGGTCACATTGCCGGGCCCGAAGCGGGCGCAACGGTGCTTTTGGCCCACGGCGGGGGTCAGACCAAGCGGGCTTGGGCCAAGACGCTCGAACAGCTGGCCACTGCGGGCTACCGCGCCGTCGCCGTCGACCTGCGCGGTCATGGCGAAAGCCAGTGGTCACCGGACGGAACCTATGAGACGGCTCACTTTGCCGCAGACCTCCTCTGCGTCGCCGATCAGCTTCAGGCGCGGCCCCATCTGGTCGGGGCCTCCTTGGGAGGGCTGTCAGGGCTTTATGCCGAGGGCAGGTTGCGGCCGGGAAGCCTTGCCTCCCTGACCCTGGTCGATATCGCGCCCAATGTCGCTCCGGCGGGGGTCGAGCGGGTGGTCGGCTTCATGCAAAAGCATGTCGAGACGGGCTTTGCCTCGCCTGAGGAGGCCGCAGAGGTCATCGCCGCCTATACGCCCAACCGGGCCAAGCGCGGTGCCAGCGATGGGCTCAAGCACTATCTGCGTCTCGGCGACGACGGTCGTTATCGCTGGCACTGGGACCCCGCCTTCATTGCCAGCGTTCAGGCGCGCCGCAGCCGGGGCGAGGAACGCGAAGCGATCATGGACGAGGCGGTCGCGGGACTGCGCCTGCCCGTCCATCTGGTGCGCGGTGCCTCCAGTGACCTGCTGACCCAAGAGGCCGCCGACGAGTTCAAGAAACAGGTGCCCGGTCTGGTCTATTCAGACATTGCGGGCGCAGGCCACATGGTCGTCGGCGACCGAAACGACGCCTTCGCGGGCGCGATCTTGGGGTTCTTGGACCAGCAATGATGAGGTGATAGGCTGACGGCAGACCTAAGGGGGACCTAGGATGACCTTGTCGCTGTCACGTCTCGTCACGCCCTTTGCTGTGATCGGTCAGGGGCTGCTTGCCGTCTATGTCCTGCTGTGGGGCAGGGCGGGGCCCATTCCCATGCATTTTGGCCTTGATGGTACGGTCGACCGCTATGGGGACCGCACGGAGGCGGCGCTTCTGATTGCGGGCATGGCTGCCCTGTCGCTCGTGGTGGGTCTGATGATCGATGCAAGTGCGCGCATGCCAGAGGCCAATGATGCGCGGCGGCGCGGATTGGCCTTCGCTAAGGCGCTTGGCGTTGGCGTGCCCTGTATGATCTCAGCCGTGATGGCGGTCTTGGCCCTATCGGAGCATCCGGAACAATTGATGAGCGGCCATGCTGTGACAACGGCCTTTTGTGGCCTCTTTGCCGTCGTCGGTGCGGTCATGGGCAAGGTGCCGCCGAACGCCTTTGTCGGGGTGCGGACCTATTGGAGCCTCAATAGCCGCCTGGCATGGGATCGGAGCAACCGATTGGCGGGGCGTTTGTTCCTTGGGTTTGGGCTGTTCGGGATGGTTGGGTCACTTGCTCTGCCGTTGAAGCTGGCCATGCCGATCTTGGTGGTGGGTGTGCTGGTGATCGCGGGACTGAGTGTGTTTGAGAGCTGGCGCGTCTGGCGCAGCGATCCTGAGCGCCGGGTTGTTTAGGCCCCGCGTGCGGCCGCTTCAGCCATCGGATCCAGCTTGCAAAATGGTCAGCCCCGCTTCATATCGCCTGCATGACCACGGATGACTCTCACGTGCAAACTAGCCTTGAAGACCGGGGTCTAAATCTGCCGGTCGTCGAGCCTTTGCGGCTTAGGCCAGCGGGCACAGGGCCGATCCTGTTCGTGTGCGACCATGCCAGCAACTTCATTCCAGACCATCATGACGCGCTTGGACTGACCGAAGCGCAGCGCGCCGATCACATCGCCTGGGACCCCGGCGCTGCGGGATTGACCGAGGCGCTGTCCGAGATGCTGGACTGCCCCGCCGTTCTGGCTCAGGCCTCTCGGCTCCTGATCGATTGCAACCGGCACCCGAGCGACGTGGACGCCATCGCGGCGGTCAGCGAGACTACGATTGTTCCCGGCAATGCCGACCTGTCGCCCGCACAGATCGCTGCGCGCATCGCGGCCTATCACACCCCCTTTCATGAGGCGGTGGAGCAGACCCGCACCCGGCTGGGCTCCCAGATCCGGGCGATCGTGGCCTTACACAGCTATGTGCCGGTGTTTCATGGCCAAAAGCGGCCTTGGCATCTGGGGCTGGTCTATAATGCGGACCGGCGGCTGGCAGATGCAGTGCGTGAAGGCCTGTCTGCTGATCCCGATCTCGTCATTGGTGACAATGAGCCCTATTCGGGGCAGGACCGGTTCTACTACACCCTGAACCGTCATGCGCAGGCCCATGGGCTGCCCTGCCTTATGATCGAATTTCGGAATGATCTGCTGCAAAACCCTTCAGATCACGGCGAATGGGCCAAGATCTTGGCTCCCATGCTCAAGAAGGCCCTTGCCAAAATCCCCTGAAGCAATGCTGAGTAGTCGCAGATTGAACGCACGTTCGATTTGACGCCCAGGGGGGAATTGGAATGTCAGAGTCACAAGATGATCTGCATCAAGATGATGTAAATCGGCTTCATAAGATGGGCTATGCGCAGGAACTGTCGCGCACAATGGGCCATTTTTCCAACTTCGCGATCTCGTTTTCTATCATCTGCATCCTGTCCGGGGGCGTGAATTCCTTGGCGCAGGGCTTGAGCGGCGCAGGGGGCGCAGCGCTCGGCATCGGCTGGATCGTCGGAGGTCTAGCCGCGCTGATCTTTGCTTTGGGCATGGCCCAGATCGCGTCGGCCTTTCCGACCGCTGGCGGTCTTTACCATTGGAGTTCGATCCTCGGTGGACGGTTCTGGGGCTGGCTGACGGCGTGGATGAACCTGTTGGGCCTGATCACCGTGCTCGCGGCGATCAATGTCGGCACATTCACCTTCTTTGTCGGTGCCTTCGGGAAGATGCTCGGCATTGAGGCAGGCTACATGCCGCAATTGATCTTCATGATCACGGTCACCGGCCTGCACGCCCTGATCAATCACCTCGGCATCAAGTTTACAACGCGGCTGACCGACCTGTCGGGCTATCTGATCTTGGCGGGCACGGTGGTGCTAACGACTGTTCTATTCTTCTCTTCGCCAAGCCACGATTTCAGCCGCCTTTGGACCTTCACCAACTATTCGGGCGATGCGGGCGGCGGGGTCTGGCCACAGAGCGGGTCGATGTATCTGGTCTTCTTCCTTGGCCTGCTGCTGCCGATCTATACCCTGACGGGCTATGACGCCTCTGCCCACACGTCCGAAGAGACGGTCGGGGCGGCCAAGCGCGTGCCAACGGCCATCATCCATTCGGTCTTCTGGGCGGCCCTGTTCGCTTGGATCTTCTCCTGCGTCTTTGTCATGGCCATTCCGGACATGGGCGAAGCGGCCAAGCAGGGCTGGAATGTGTTTTTCTACGTGATGGATGCGCGGGTTCCTGAGACCCTGAGAACAGCACTTTATGTGATGATTTTCGTGGCGCAGTTCCTTTGCGGCTTGGCGACCGTCACCTCGGCCTCGCGGATGACCTATGCCTTTGCCCGCGATGACGGGTTGCCGGGCTCGAAATATCTGAAGGCCGTCAGCAAGCGCTGGCGCACCCCGGTGGCCGCGATCTGGACCACGGCCATCCTCGCCGTCGCTTTCACCGCCTATGCCGACGCCTATTCGACTGTCGTGTCGGTGACCTCCATCGCCCTCTATCTTTCCTACGCCATGCCCATAGCTGCGGGCCTGTTCGCCTATGGCCGGACATGGAAGGAGATGGGGCCTTGGGACATGGGCCCGCTGTTCCGGGTCGTGGCGGTCCTCTGCATCCTAATGGCGGGCGTCATCTTCTATGTCGGTGTCCAGCCCCCGAACCAGTTGGCCCTTAAGGTCCTTGCCGCTATTGGCGTTTTGACCTTGTTGGCTTGGTTTGGTCTTGAGGTGCGCCGCTTTAAGGGGCCACCCGTGGGTGACCGTATCGCTGAGCGTGCGGCGGCTATTTCTGAAGCGGAAGCGGCTTTGAACGCGAAATAGGCCTCTATCCACACTATGTTGTCTGGCGGAGGGGAATCAAAACGCCCCTCCGCCGTTTCTTTTTCTGAGGCATGACCATGGCTGCGAACCCTCGCACGGACCAACACCCAAAGACGGCGGCTGATTTGAAGCGCTATGTCGAGCAGTCAGACCTGCCCTACGCTAAGGTTGGCGTGTTCGATATCGACGGCGTCCTGCGCGGCAAGTACATGGCCAAGGACAAGCTGCTGTCGGCCTTTGAGAGCGGCTATGGCTTTTGCGACGTGGTCCTAGGCTGGGACAGCAATGACCAGCTCTATGACAACACCACCATGACCGGCTGGCACACGGCCTATCCCGACGCAGGCGTGCGGCTCCTTCCGGAAACCACGCGGCTCTTGCCGTTTGAAAACAACATGCCGCTGATCCTCAGCGAGTTTACCGGCAAGATGGAGGCGATCTGCCCCCGTTCGGTGCTGCGCCGCATCGTTGAACGCGCTTCCAGCATGGGCTTTGGCATCAAGTCCTCAGCGGAGTTCGAATTCTTCGTCTTCGAGGAGACGCCCCACTCGGTGCGGGAAAAGGGCTATCGCAATCTGAACAGCATCACGCCCGGCTATTTTGGCTATTCGATGCTGCGCAATTCGGTCCATTCGGATTTCTATCACGAGCTGATGAACCTTTGCCTCGATATGGATATCGAGCTTGAAGGGCTGCATACGGAAACCGGACCGGGCGTCCTTGAAGCTGCCATCAAATATGATGACGCCATGGCCTCTGCCGACAAGGCGGCCCTGTTCAAGACCATGACCAAGATCTTGGCCCAGCGTAAGGGCTGGATGGCGACTTTCATGGCCAAGTGGTCCAATGATTGGCCCGGGCAGTCCGGCCACCTGCACATGTCGCTGGTCGATGAGAAGACCGGCAAACCCGTCTTCTATGATGAGACCAAGCCGCTGGGCATGAGCGATACCATGCGCTGGTTCGTCGGTGGTCAGCAGGCCCTTATGCCCGAACTGCTGAGCATGATCGCCTGCACGGTTAACAGCTATACCCGCTTGATCCCGGGCTATTGGGCCCCGACCAGCGCCAGCTGGGGCTATGAAAACCGGACCTGCGCTCTGCGGGTCATTGGCGGCGCGCCCAAGAGCCAGCGGGTCGAGTACCGGATCGCGGCGGCTGACATCAATCCCTACATCGCCTTTGCGGCCAGCATCGGCTCTGGCCTCTGGGGCATTGAAAACAAGATCGAGCCCACAGCGCCGGTCGAGGGCAATGCCTACGAAAAGCGCTTCCCAGCTAAGATGAGCCTGCCCTCGACCCTCTGGGAAGCAGCGCAGAAGCTGAAGGCGTCCAAGGCCGCTCGAAACCTGTTTGGCAATGACTTTGTCGATCACTATGCCGCGACAAGAGAGTGGGAAGAGCGCGAATCCCGCAAGGCGATTACCGACTGGCAGTTGGCCCGCTATTTCGAAATTATCTGAGTTCAGGAGCCTTTATGTCTGCCTTTAAGTGCGTCTCTCCCATCGATGGAGAGGTTATCGCCTCTCGCCCCTTTGCCAGCGACGCTGATATTCAAAGCGCCGTTGCCGAGGCCAAGGCTGCCCAGAAACTATGGCGCGCGCAGCCGCTTGCTGACCGTGCCGCCCTTTGCACGGCGTTCATTGACGCGATGTTGTCGATGGAAGCGGACATTGTGCCCGAACTGGCACGGCAGATGGGACGTCCGGTTCGCTATGGCGCGGGCGAGCTGAAGGGCTTTGCCGAGCGCGGTCATCATATGATCGCCATCGCGCCGGAGGCTCTGGCCCCTGTCGTTCCCGCTGAGAAGCCGGGCTTTGAGCGTTTCATCGCCCGTGAGCCGCTTGGCGTTGTGTTCACCATCGCGCCTTGGAACTATCCCTATCTGACGGCGGTCAATTCGATCATTCCGGCGCTGATGGCGGGTAATGCGGTGCTGCTAAAGCATGCGGCCCAGACCTTGCTGGTCGGTGAGCGGTTCCAGATGGCGGCGGACAAGGCGGGCTTTCCCAAGGGCCTTCTGCGCAATCTCGCCCTTAGCCACGAACAGACCGTCCAGATCATTGCCGCGCGCCATGTCGACATGGTCTGTTTCACCGGTTCGGTCGAGGCGGGCAGGGTGATCGAGCGTGCCGCCGCCGGGAACGGGCGTTGCGAGCGCCTGCGCCGGGACCGCGGCGCGCAGCGCCTCGCGCGTCACTTCGGGGCCGATGCCATCACCCGGCAGAACTGCAATCTTCATCACGCCATCCTTGAACTGGTCACTGCGTTTCGCCGCTGATCC